>JACPFC010000025.1 GCA_016183175.1 Deltaproteobacteria bacterium | reverse complement strand
TCAAGGACATCGAAAAAACGATGCAACACCCAAACGCGGTGAAGGATGGTCTTGGCCGCCTGCGCGTCGGCGCCGCCGTCGGCGTGGGAAAAGACGGCTTGGAGCGAGCCAAGGCATTGTACCGCGCCGAGGTCGATCTGGTGATTGTCGATACGGCGCATGGCCATTCCGAAATGGTGCTGGAGACGGTGGCGGAAATAAAAAAACTCCTCCCCGATCTGCAGGTGGTTGGCGGAAACGTGGCCACCGCGGAAGCCACCTCCGATTTGATCGAGGCGGGGGCCGATGCCATCAAGGTGGGGGTGGGGCCCGGCTCCATCTGCACCACCCGTATCGTGACCGGCGTGGGGGTGCCGCAGATCACGGCGGTCCAAAATTGCGCCGAGCCGGCTGTCAAGGCGGGGGTCCCGATCATTTCCGACGGTGGGGTCAAATTTTCGGGCGATATCGTGAAGGCGCTGGCGGCAGGGGCCGACACGGTGATGATCGGCTCGCTGTTTGCCGGAACCGATGAGGCGCCGGGAGAGCTTGTCCTCTATCAGGGGAGGAGCTACAAGGTTTACCGCGGCATGGGGTCGCTTTCGGCCATGAAAGAAGGGGGAAAGGAACGCTATTTTCAGGCCGACGTGGAGGAGGAGACGAAATTTGTGCCGGAAGGGATCGAGGGGCGGGTGCCGCACAAGGGGCCGCTCGCTTCGAGCCTCTATCAGATGGTTGGGGGGGTTCGATCGGGCATGGGATATCTGGGATGCAAGACGATCGACGAGATCCACAAAAAGGCGCGGTTCGTGCAGATTTCGTCCGCTGGTTTGAAGGAATCCCATGTGCATGATGTGATCATCACCAAAGAGGCGCCGAACTACAACCTGGGATAAATACGTGCCTGGGGACCCGCGTGCCCGGGTTCCCGCGTAAACACGGGCACCCAAGCACTCAGGCACACGGGTACACGGGCACTCAGGCACACAGGCACGCTTCGATGAACAAAGTCCTCATCCTCGATTTCGGTTCCCAATACACCCAACTCATCGCCCGGCGAATCCGGGAACAAAAAGTTTACTGCGAGATACATCCCTGCACCCTGCCCGTTGAAAAAATCCGCGACTTTAATCCCAATGCCCTTATCCTTTCCGGAGGACCGGCCAGCGTCTTGGCCAAAAAGTCGCCCAAGGGCGACCCCCATTTGTTTGATCTTAAAATTCCCGTTCTGGGCATCTGTTACGGTCTTCAATTGATTATCCATCAAATGGGGGGGGCGATTATCCCCGCCAAAAGGCGCGAGTATGGCAGGGCTCAACTGTGGATTCGTGACGGTTCCAATCCCCCCTCACCCCCCTTTGACAAACCTGTCCGCCAGTTGTGTGGCGGAGGGGGGGCAGGGGGGATTTCAGAGGAGGCCGGCGGAATAGCCGGATCAGTCCTTTTCGAAGGAGTCAAAAATGGAACGATCGTCTGGATGAGCCATGGAGACTCGATCGAAAAGATTCCGGCCGGTTTTCACATAACCGGGGTCACCGACAATAAAATCGTTGGCGCCATTTCCAACCCCGAAAAAAAAATCCACGCCCTCCAATTTCATCCCGAGGTGGCCCACACGCAGGAAGGAACCCGGATACTCAAGAATTTCCTGTTCGAAATCTGCGGTCTAAAGCCTGATTGGAACATGCATTCCTTCATTCAACGATCGGTTGAAGAAATTATGGATAACATTAAAAAAGAAAAGGTTATTTTAGGTCTTTCAGGAGGGGTCGATTCATCGGTGGCGGCGGTTTTGATCCACCGGGCCATTGGCGACCAGTTGACCTGTATTTTTATCAACAACGGTCTTCTCCGGAAAAGCGAAGCCGAGAAGGTGAGGAGTCTCTTCACAAAGTACTATCCCATCAGACTCAAATATGTGGATGCGTCGGGGCTTTTTTTAAAGGCGTTGAAAGGGGTGATCGATCCGGAAAAAAAGCGGAAGATTATCGGAAGGCTCTTTATCAAGGTGTTTGAAAAGGAGGCCAAAAAAACAAAAGGGGCCGCCTGGCTGGCGCAGGGGACCCTTTATCCCGATGTGATTGAGAGCGTCTCGTTTAAGGGGCCGTCGGCGGTGATCAAAAGCCATCATAACGTCGGCGGGCTCCCCAAAAAGATGGGATTGAAGCTTTTGGAGCCGTTCCGCGAACTTTTCAAGGACGAGGTCCGTCGGCTCGGCCGCGATTTGGGAATGCCGGATGAAATCATCAACCGTCATCCGTTTCCCGGGCCGGGGCTGGCCATCCGCGTGATCGGCGCCGTGACCAGACAGAGGCTTGACCTGCTCCGCTCCGCGGATGCTGTTGTGATGGAAGAGATCAAAAGGGCCGGTTTTTACGAGTACCTCTGGCAGGCCTTTGCCGTTCTATTGCCGGTGCAGTCGGTCGGCGTGATGGGGGACGAACGAACCTATGAGAGCGTCTGCGCCCTGCGGGTGGTGAAGAGTCAGGACGGGATGACGGCTGACTGGGCCGATCTCCCGCACGAACTGCTCGGCCGAATCGCGAGCCGGATTATCAATGAAGTAAAGGGGATCAACCGCGTGGTCTACGATATCACCTCCAAGCCGCCGGGGACGATTGAGTGGGAATAATTTTACCAACGGCATGAAAAAAAGATTTTATCTGTGGCTGGTTATCGCTTTTATTCTTGCCGGCCTGGCAATATGGATTGCCTATGAATATCTGGTTATCCCCTGCGGCAAACCGGGGATTTATAATTGCCAACCGACCCCCGTCTGCGTGGAATTCGACCCTGCGGGGAATTGCCGGAAGTGGGAGATGAGATAGATCAAGCCGATCCGATCCATTCTGCCGGGGAGGAGCGTTTTATAACGGTTGGGCAATCCGGAA
This sequence comes from Deltaproteobacteria bacterium, assembly GCA_016183175.1. Taxonomy (NCBI): domain Bacteria; kingdom Pseudomonadati; phylum Myxococcota; class Myxococcia; species Deltaproteobacteria bacterium. The sequence goes on along the minus strand of JACPFC010000025.1, from coordinate 28,275 downwards.
GGGGAATGACAGTTGTTGTTGCGCATACCGATAGAGATGGTACAATCAAGATTGTCAGCGCGCGACCGGCGACTAAAAAGGAAATACGAGATTATGAAGAAAAGTAAAAAGACCCAAAAATGGAGAATGCTTCCGGAATACGATTTCCATGGGGGAGTGAGAGGCAAGTACGCCGGGAGATACGCGAGGGGGACCAATGTTGTCGTCCTTGAGCCCGACGTGGCCAGAAATTTCCCCGACTCGCGATCCGTCAACAAGGCTCTTCGGGAACTTTCCCATTTTATCCGCCAACAGGCCAGGGAAGCACATTTGGTTTGATGCCCTTCGTTCACCTCCACAACCACACCGAATACTCACTCTTAAACGGCGCCATCCGCATCCCCGATCTGGTGGCCAAAACCAGGGCATTCGGCATGCAGGCCGTAGCGATGACCGATTACGCCAACATCTTCGGGGCGGTTGATTTTTTCAGCGAGGCGCAAAAAAAGGGGATCAAGCCGATTATCGGTTGTACCGTCTTTTTGCCGTCACACGACCAGCATACCTTGAAACAGCACCGCAGGGGCATCGACCACCTCTGGCAGGTCGTTCTGCTCATTCTCGACAAACAGGGGTATAAAAATTTGTGCAGGCTCCTCACCGTCAGTTGCCTCGAAGGCTTCTACTACAAGCCCCGCGTCGATATGGCGCTTCTCAAAGAATATAACGGGGGGCTTATCTGTCTCTCCGGAGGATGGGGGAGTCCGGTCAATCATGCCCTGTTCGAGGGCCGTCACGACCTGGCGGGCGAACAGATGCAAAAATTTGCGCAAATTTTTCCGGACCGGTTTTATGTTGAACTGCAGGAAAACGGCGTGGAAGGCCAGCATGCGGCCAATCTGGAGTTGATCGATGTCGCCACAAAAGAAGGGATCCCCGTTGTGGCCACCAACAACTGCCATTATCTCGCCCGCGACGATGCGGAGGCCTTCGAGGCCCTTTTGTGCATTCAAACGGGGGCGACGCTTCATGGGGTCAATGATCGGCTTAAATTCTCCACGGACGGGTACTATTTCAAAAATGCCGAAGAGATGAAGGCCGATTTCGAATACTGTCCCGAGGCGCTGGAACAGACGGGAAAAATCGCCGAGCGGGTGGATTTCAGGTTCGATCTGAAAAACTACTATTTCCCCCGGTTCGACCCGCCGCCGGGAAAGACACTGGACGAGTATTTGGAAGAGGAGGCGGCCCAAGGGTTGAAAGACAGGTGGTCCGAGATACTCAAGCATCGGGGTGTCACGGATGCCGGGTCGCCGGAGCTTAAGGGTCAGTACGAGGCTCGGCTCCGGTATGAGCTCGACATGATCAAAAAAACCGGTTTTGCCGGTTACTTCCTGATCGTTTCGGACTTCATCCGTTACGCCAAAAAAACCGGGATTCCGGTGGGGCCGGGGAGGGGGTCGGCCGCTGGATCGTTGACCGCCTACTGCATCCAGATCACCGATATCGACCCGATCCCCTACGATCTCCTCTTTGAACGGTTTTTGAATCCCGAGCGGATCAGCATGCCGGACGTCGACATCGACTTCTGCATGAACGGTCGCGACGAAGTTCTTAAATACGTCGCCAAAAAATACGGGAACGTGTCGCAGATCATCACCTTCGGCAAAATGAAGGCCCGAGCGGTCATTCGCGATGTCGCCCGCGTGATGGATATCCCCTACGAACAGGCCGACAAAATCGCCAAACTGGTTCCCAATGCCATAAACATCACTCTGGACGAGGCGGTCAAACAGGAGCCCCGGCTTAAAGCCTCGATCGAGTCCGATCCGCAAATGAAACGATTGATGGAAATCGCCCGGAGGCTGGAGGGATTGAACCGCCACGCCTCCACGCATGCGGCCGGGGTGGTGATTTCCGACAAGCCGCTCACCGAGTTTCTCCCGCTCTACAAAGGAGGGAACGACGATATCGTCACCGGCTTTGACATGAAGGCGGTGGAAAAAATCGGGCTGATCAAGTTCGACTTTCTCGGCCTTAAAACGCTCACCCTCATCCGGAACACCCTGCAGATCATCAAACGGACCCGCGGTCTTTCACTCAATATTCTCGATATTCCGCTAAACGATCCGAAGGTCTACGAGCTGATTCAAAAAGGGGATTCCGCGGGGCTGTTCCAGCTCGAGAGTGCGGGAATGAAGGATTTGATGGTGCGGTTCAAGCCTTCCACCTTCGAGGACATCATCGCCCTGGTGGCTCTCTATCGTCCCGGACCCCTCGGTTCGGGGATGGTGGACGATTTCATCAACCGAAAGCACGGCAAAACCCCGATTGTCTACGATCTTCCCGACTTAAAACCGATTTTGGAAGATACCTGCGGCGTCATCGTCTATCAGGAGCAGGTGATGCGGATCGCCTCGGTTCTGGCCGGCTACTCGCTGGGAGAGGCCGACATTCTGCGTCGGGCCATGGGGAAGAAAAAGCCGCAGGAGATGGCGGCGCAAAAAATCCGTTTCTTGCAGGGGTGCCTGGAGCGCAAAATACCGCGGGCCAAGGCGGAAAAAATTTTCGACCTGATGGCCAAATTCGCCGAATACGGCTTCAACAAATCGCACAGCGCCGCCTATGCCCTCGTCTCCTACCAGACCGCCTGGCTCAAGACCCATTTTACCGTCGAATACATGGCGGCCCTCCTCACCATCGAAATGGCCGATACCGACCGGATTCTTTATTATATTGAAGACTTGAAGGAACATGGAATCTGCGTTTTGCCGCCGGATATCAACGAAGGGTATTCCTGTTTTTCGGTGACAGGCCCGGCCGGTGCCGTCGGCGGCGGAAATGACGAAATCCGCTACGGCCTTGCGGCGGTTAAAAATGTGGGGGAGGGGGCCGTTGAATCGATTCTCTCGGCCCGGGAAAAAGCGGGGCGGTTTGAATCGTTTTCCCATTTTTGCGGGGAGATCGATTCCCGGAAGGTGAACCGCCGGGTTTTGGAGTCGCTGATCAAGTGCGGGGCCTTCGATTTGTTGGAGCCGAACCGCCGCGCCCTTTTTGAGATGATCGGCACGGCGGTGGAACAGGCGCAAAAAAGGCAGGAAGAGAGGCAGTCGGGGCAGACAAGCCTTTTTGGGCTCATGCAATCTTCTTCCGGCCTTTTGGGCGGGCCGGTCGGGCCTGCGTTCAAGCCGTGGACCGAGAGTGAAAAACTTTCATGCGAAAAAGAGGCCCTCGGTTTTTATTTTTCGGGCCACCCGTTAAAAAGCCATCAGGCCGAAATCCGCCGCATCGCGACAAGCGATACGCACCTTTGCCGTCAGCTTCCCGGCCAGACCCCCGTCACCTTGGCGGGGATGGTAAGCCAGCAAAGGGTGATCACCACCAAAAAGGGGACCCGCATGGCCTTTATAACCCTTGAAGATTTGAAGGGTTCCGTAGAGGTGATTCTTTTTTCCGATGTCTACCAGAAGTGCGCCGATATCCTGGGGGAGGATAAACCGCTGGTGATCACGGGGGCTATTGACCGGACCGACGAAGGTGTTAAGATAATAGCCAGAGAGGGACAACTCCTTACGAACTATATCGGCCTCAAAACGCAAAGCGTTCATTTCAAAATACCTTCCTCTCTTTTCACCGAGGATCGGATCCGCGATTTTCAACATATTCTCAAAGAACGGCCCGGGGCGTTAAAGGCCTTTGTCCATTTGATTCTTCCCGGCGACACGGAGACGGTGATGGAATTGCCGGAAGGAATCGGGATGGATGACTCCGAGGCCTTTTCAGCCCGGGTAAACGGCCTCTTTGAGGGAAAGGTGGTGGAATACAGGCAATAAATGCTGGAATCCAGAAAACAGGAGAGGGCGTTTCTGATCGGCGTTGTTTCCGGCCTGCGCGGCAAATGGGAGGCGCGCGAGTCGTTTGACGAACTTGGTTCGCTGGCGGATACGGCGGGGGCGCTTACGGTCGGTCGAACGATGGTCGAGGTGAGGGAGATTTCCCCGGCCACCTTTGTCGGGAGGGGCAAGGTCGATTGGTTGAAGGAAGAAATAAAACGGTGCAGAGCCGACATCGTGATTTTTGACGGCGAACTGGCCCCCACCCAAAACCGCAACCTCGATGAGGCGTGGGGCGTCCGCGTCATCGACCGGACAAGTCTGATCCTCGACATCTTTGCCCTCCATGCCAAATCCCGCGAAGGAAAACTGCAAGTGGAGCTGGCGCAATATCAATATTTGTATCCGCGGCTGGTCGGCGCCTGGAGCCATTTTTCGCGTCAACGGGGTGGCAACGCCACTGGTGGGGGAGGCGTGGGTTTGAGGGGGCCCGGTGAAACGCAGTTGGAAGTCGACCGCCGCCGGGTGAGGGAACGACTCAACCGGGTCAAAAGGGAGCTGGAACGGGTGGACAGCTCCCGCGAAATCCATCGGATGAAGCGCCAGTCGGTTCCCATCCCCACTATCACGCTGGTCGGATACACCAACGCCGGCAAGTCGACGCTCTTTAACGCTCTCTCCAACAGCAGTCAGTTGGTGGGGGACAAGCTCTTTGCCACGCTCGACCCCAAAACAAAAAAGATCAAACTCCCCTCGGGAAGGGAGGTTCTGTTGACCGATACGGTGGGCTTTATCCGCAATCTGCCGCATCAACTGATCGAGGCCTTCAAATCGACCTTTGAGGAGGCGCGGAAGTCCGATATGCTCCTCCATGTGGTTGATGCCACACATCCAAATTATCCGTCGCAGATCGATGTGGTGGAAAAGGTGTTTGAGGAGCTTGATCTCGATGTGATTCCCCGCATCAAGGTGATGAACAAGATGGATGCCGAGGGATTTCGATTTATGGGAAACGGGGCGCACACAATTCCGATATCGGCGACAGCCGGCCTCGGGTTGGATGATCTTTTCTTGATGATCGACAGGGTATTGGCCGAAACGCTTTCCCCCGTGAAACTTTTTCTCCCTCATCCGTACGGGCAGTTAATGGCCAGCCTTTACACCCACGGCCGGGTGCTCCATTCAAAAAATTCGGCGCGGGGGGTGGCGGTGGAAGTGGCCCTTCCCGAAAAATGGCAGAGAAAATTCGCCTCATATTCTGTGTGACATTCATCCATGGCCATAAAACTCTATCAATTCGCCCTTTCCCATTATTGCGAGAAGGCCCGCTGGGCGCTGGACTACAAGGGATTGGATTATGAGCGGATCAACCTTGTCCCCGGTCCCCACTTCTTCAAGCTCAAGCGGATGGCGTCAAAATCCTCGGTTCCCGTGATTGACGATGGCGGGGTGCTGGTTCAGGATTCAACCGACATCATCACCTACCTCGACGAAAAATATTTCCAAAAGCCGCTGACTCCTCTCGAAGGCGATCTTAAAAAAGAGGCGATCGATCTTGAGGAATATTGCGATCAGGAAATCGGCGTCCACCTGCGGCGTTATTTCTACAATACCCTTCTGCATGATCGCCCCCTTGTAACCTCGCTCCTCCTGCAGGACGGCCCGCGGTATGGCCCGGTCCTCTACGCCATCATGTTTCCTGTTGTCCGTACACTGATGCGCCGGAGCATGAATATCAGTCCCGAATCGGCCAAACGGTCGGAAAAGCGGCTGATGGACGGCATTGAAACGCTCAACAAAATTCTCTCAAAACGGAAATTCCTGGTGGGAGAGAGCTTCACCAGGGCCGACTTGAGCGCTTCCGCGCTCACAGCCCCTCTGGTCTGGCCGAAGGAGCATGATTTTCGGTGGCCGAATGTATTCCCCGAACCGCTGGCCTCCTTCCGCCGCGACCACGAAAAGGATCCGTTTTATTCCTGGGTGTTGAAGATGTACCGGGAGTATCGTTTATCTTCCCGCGTTTTTTAAACGTCCTTTTGCCTAAAACAAGGTAGCCGCAAATCCAAAAGCGAGAATAAGGCCGAAGAGCTTTGAGAAAACGAAATATTGCGGGGCTATCAAAAAAACCTCAGGAGCAACAGGAATTTTCCCACTCCGTCAGGGAAAGCCGTCACGGCAGGCCCAGTTCGCGGACCAGGGTGTGAAAAGGAAGAACGCGAATGGGATGCTCCGCCTGTTCGTAATCGGCCTCGTCGAGGTGGACCTGATAGAACCGGGGTATTTTTGTGCGGGCCGCGTAATAAATCAGGGCCGGTGAGAGGACCCGGCTTTTGGCCTTGCACTCCACGGCATAGAGCGGTTTTCTGTCCTTTATCACGACAAAGTCAACTTCCCGCTTGTCGGTGTCGCGGAGGTAACGCAGTTCCATTTCATGCCCCCGGGTGTCCTCCACAAAATGGCAATATTTTAACAGATGACACGCCACCATATTTTCAAACCGCGCCCCCGGGTCGCCGACAAGAGTCCAGTCCCACAGATAGGCCTTTTGCTCTTTTTTCACCGCCCTGATTTTTGGGGCGCCAAAGGGGGAAACGCGGAACAGAAAAAAGAGCCTCTCCAAAATGGAAAGCCAATTCCTGACCGTCGGATGGGCCACCTGGAGATCCTCCCTTAGGGCGTTGAGGGAGAGGGGGGAACCGACCAGATCGGGCAGACGGTCGGCCAGTTGGGACACGAGGGCCACCTCTTCGACCTTTTCGAGGTCGCGCAAATCGTCGCGCAAGACCTGATGCTGTCTTTCGCGGTGCCACCGTCTTAACACCTCTTCCGAGGCGGCGAAAAGGGGCTCCGGAAAACCGCCGTATTGAAGCAGAATTTTTGCGGAGGACTCGCGGCACTGCGGGTCGAATTCGGCGAGGCTGAACGGATGGAGGCGATAAGGGTGATAACGGCCTGTCAGCGCATCGCCGCCGCGTCGGTAAAGATCAAGCCGCGCACTGCCGGTTGGTCGGCCGGCAATTGAAGGGACAAAAGTTTTTTCTGGTCTTCAAGATGGTCCCAGTTAAAGTAACCGGGGTGCGATTCGTCTCCTCCCAAAAGAGAGAGGGCCACAGTGGTCTTGCCGGCCTGCCGGGGGCCGGAGAGAAAGACCATTTTTTTCTTCAAATCGGCCTGAATGTAGGGGGTTAAATAGCGCATGACCAAGTATGAGTAATTTATAGCTTAGCCTAAAATACTCATGAGTAATTTGCAAGGGGCTTTAATATTTATTGGTGTGAGTGTGCGTCAAAAATCTGACTTCTGCCGTTCTCAATCTGAGAAAAAACCGGGACAATCTACTTGCCGGTCGATCTCGCTGATGACAAACGGCAGGTCATCGATACTTTGATAATTTTCCGAAACCGGTTTTCCGTTGATGGTAATGTCACCCATGTTTTCTCCCGAAACTAGCATATATTATCGGCCGAAAAAGCAGTAAGTTGCGTGGTATTTTAGGTTCCTGTTTATTTTCCTCCGGAATTTTTTAGCCGCTGGAGGATTATCTTTTGTCCCGCCGTATAGGCCCGCTGTTTGACGGCGTTCCAGTCGGTGTAAGGCCCTTTTAAAGATTTGTAACGGGTCAAATCGGTCTCCGACAAATCCCATGGTTTAGGTTCCGCCAACTGCAAAGCCAGTTGCTGAGTTATGGAACTCTCTCCCTCTTGAGGGTAAAGGGTGTCCAGGGAGTCGAGGGCGCGCAGGGAATTGGCGACACCGAGGTGATCGAACAACGCCGCAAAATCAATGAAATCCCTCGTCGTGTTTCGGCGGACAATCAGACAGGCCTTGATGCGAAGCATCTCCCCGATTGTAGGAACCCGAAAACCCCGGACAACGGCGGTTTCCAGCGGGGCTTTCCGCATCAGTTGCCGGATACCGGTCCGCACCCCCTGAAAATGCCCCAGGATCAATACCGGCGGTTCGAGCCGGTTTGTGCTCCAGCCGGCCTCTTCTTCCAATTTCTTTAGGACGGCGACAAACCGCTTTTTCAGATCGGGCAGGACATAGTCGGCGTCGATAGAAATGCGGTGCCCGGCGTGAAGGGCCGCCACGCGGCAAGCCGCCGCCGTCCCGCCGACAAGGACCGCTTCGGGGAAACGGGACTGAAAAACCGTTTGGGCCGAAATGAGCCTTTCCCATTCGGAAATTTTGCCTGCTTTTCGCGCGCCAACCCCATCAATTAACAAAATAATTCAAGTAATTTCAATATATTATCTATTTTAGGCCGATGGTAATTATTGGCACGTATTTTGCTCATTAAAACGACATGGATCATCGCGCCTCGATCTTCCGGACACGTTCACTCCGCTCATCGAGAAAGCCGCCGTCATCGCAGGCATAAACCCGGTATCAGTCGGTGCTCCAAAAAAAAATTGACTTGACTAGTCTGGTCATATTCAATAATCTGGAATTGTGAAAGAGGCCTATTCCATCTACGAGGCCAAGACGCACTTTTCCAAACTGGTGAGAGGGGTCAAGGGGGGCAAGGTGATCACCATCAAGGAGAGGGGGGTTCCGGTCGGCCTTCTGGTTCCGTTTAAAACCCGGGAAAATTTCAACAAGAGGCTGGAACGTCTTGCCCTGCAGGGGCGGTTGTTGCCCGCAAAAAGAAACGGGATTCCCGCGGGGGTTAAGCGGGAAGGGGCCTTGCGCCGGTTTTTGGAGGAACGGGATTGACCCGCCACCTGTATGTCGACTCGTCGGTGGTCATCTCCCTTCTGTTCGAGGAGCCTAATAGCCGCCGTGTGCGGCCGTTTCTGCGCCGATTTTCAAAAAAAATGGTGAGCGCCTCCCTTCTGGAGGCGGAGGTTTTGGCTTCCGCGAAGCGGGAAGGAGTTGCCTTGGATAAAGCGGCCCCTTTTGTGGATATGGTTTCACTGGTCATTCCGGAGCGGTCTCTACTGCCGGAATACCTGTCTATTTTTGAAGCAGGCTATTTGCGGGGCGCCGATGCCTATCATCTTGCCGCCGCCCTTTATACAGATCCCACCCGCAAGCAACTCGGTTTTGCGACGGCCGACCAAAAACAGTCCGAAATCGCCGATAGGCTTGGTTTTACGGTTGTCATTTTTTGAAAAAAAGTAACTGGCACCCGGGACAGGCAGCTTTTCCCCTGACGGGCATTCGAGAGGTGGGCGTTTATCCCGGTCTGTCAAAAATTTGGCTTTTCATAGTGGCATTTTGCCAATGATTTTAATGGATTAGCCGGACAAGATTAACCGATTACCCAGGGGCCCGAACAGCCATTGACAGGATCATCTTGTACGTATAGTCTTGTACATGTCGGAATGAAAGGTACAAAACCATGAGAAACCTCAATGTCTCGCAGGCCAGAAAAGAACTTCCTTCCTTGATCGACGAGGTCGCATCCGGAAAAAGAGGGGTGCTTGTCACCCGCCGCGGCAAGCCGGTCGCCCGGATCGTTCCTTTTCGCAAAAAGGACAAGCAGGCCAATGCGTATCCTCTGCGCGGAAAACCGATCGGCATCTCCAAAGATTTTGACGAACCGTTGCCCGGCCTTTGGGACGCGCTCCGGACATGATTCTTCTCGACACTCATGTCTGGCTCTGGTGGTTGCATGACCCCGAAAAATTGTCGGCCCGCGCGCGAAAGGCCATCGCCGGGGCGGAAAAAGCCGGAGAGGTTCTCATTTCGGCGATATCGGTATGGGAAATTGCGGTCAAGGTCGGCCTTGGAAAATTAAGCCTCCCCATGGACATCTATGCCTGGTTTCAAAACGCGGAAAAATACCCCGGCACGGCTATTGAGTCTTTAACACCCGTCGATGCCATTGCCAGCACCCTCCTTCCCGGGGTTTTTCACAAAGATCCGTCGGATCGAATGATTATCGCCCTGGCCAGACGGCATGGCATCCCTCTCGTAACCACCGACAAAAAGATACTGGAGTATCCCCATGTCGAAACCATTTGGTGATCTGCGGGTTATTCTTGCGGGGTTGATTCCTCAGGCCCGAACCGGGCGAGTTTGCTTTTTTCCTGGAGTTTGGTGAGTTCCTCCGTCCGCCCCATTTTGGCATAGATCCATTCGAGATTGTCCAGCGTGGTCAGGAGATCGGGATGGGGCTTGAGGCCGTAATTTTTTTCGGCGATTTTAAGGGCCCTTAAAACCAGCGGCTCCGCCTCGGCGAATTTTCCCTGCGCAAAATACAATCCTGAATAATTGTTGAGCGCCGGGACGAGATTGGGATCGCTTTGCCCCAGCCTTTTTTCCAGAATTTTCAGCGCCTTTTTAAAGCTCGTTTCGGCCTCGGTAATTTTCCCCTGGTCGCGATAGGCGGCCCCGATGTTGATCCATGTCAGCCCCGCGTCCTTGCTGTCGGCCCCTTGAGTCTGTTCGTAGGCGACAAGGGCCTGACGAAAAAGGGTATTGGCCTCATCCGAACGCGCCTGTGCGAGATAGAGAAGCGCCAGATTGTTGAGCGTCTGGGCAAAGAGGGGGGAATCCGGTTTTTCGGCTATTTCCAGAATGGCCAGCGCGCGCCTGTAGAGCGGTTCGGCCTCCAATGGTTTTCCCTGCAGTTGATGGACGCGCGCCAGCTTTGTTAGCGTCTCGGCCAGTGCGATATCTTCCCGTCCCTCACGTTGGGCCGCGTCAATTGTTCCCCGACAGGCCTCGGAGAGCTGATTCAACGCCTTTTCGGTGTTCGGATGATCGGCGCCAAACTGTTTTTCAGCGAGCGGGAGGAGTTTTTCCGCAAGGGGAACGGCCTCTTTGTATTGGCCGTTGGCGATGAGAGTCGTGATCTGTAGGTCGAGCCGGGCATAAGGGTCTTCGACGCCAAACGAAAAGGCCGACATTCCAATAAAAAGGAAAAACAGGAGAAGGGAAGAAAAAAGCCGTGTAAACCTTACCATCGGCGTTTCATGCCGACATCGACATGGACAAACTGGTTGGAGGGATAATAGCCGACCCCCCCTTTCCGGTTCAAGCGGTCGGCGTAATCACGCAGATCGGCGGTTGTGACCCCCGGAAGGCGGACATCCATCGCCTGACCGTACATGTGGGGGCTGTTGCGGGAAACCCTCCGTCCGATCAGCCAGAGGTATTCATTGAGTTGCTTGCTCCGGTAGCCGGAAATCACCGCCACTTCCTTGGCGCCGAAATGATCCTGAATCTGGTCCACCATCTCCAGAAGATCGACGCGGATTTTTCGTTCCTTGTTGGTCTGACGACACCGAAGGGCGTGATTGATCTCTTTAAGCCCCTTCCGGTTGTATGAGCCGTTCGGATTGCGGTATTGAACCGTGACCGTTTCGTTCAGATGGGTGTTGTGAAGCGTGAGCAAGCCGTCGCCCCGCATATCGCGAAACCCATGGCCCGCAGGCATGGCGAACCCATAGGCCAAAAGAAAAGCCGCGCCAAAAAAAGCAAGGATGGAAAGTTGACGAAGGTTCATCTGTCCCTGATTATCGGCAGACAGACTAAAAAGTTGCTAACAAAAAAATCTTTTCAAAAAAGACAAGGAAAAGCAAGGATTTATTTTTCTATATCTTCCGTCTCGGTTCCCGCCGGTTCTTCAACAGTCAGACTGCCGTCGATGGCGAGGGTTTCGGGGAGCGTCGTCTCCTCCTGTTCGGGGGTTATGGCGTTAATGGTCAGCGTGAAGGGATATTCCTCCTGATCGAGGTCCAGCAAAGCGCTAAAAGGGATGTCAAGGATCCGCCCCGCGCGGGTAAACGGCCTCGCGCTGTTGGAGATAACGATGCCCAGTTGGCCCGCCGTAGAGGAATCAAAGGCAACGGTCGCATCGGCCCGGACCGCTTCGCGCAAGAGGGAGGAGGTGAGGGAATCGGAATCGATGCCGAAGGCGGCGGGATCATAAACGATGGTGAAAGAGAGGGTGATAATATCGTAGTCACCGGCGGAATCGAGATTGACGAAGTAATTCACATCGAGATTGAATTCATCGCCCATCACTACCGTCCCGGCCTCGATGTCGCCGAGGCAGAGATAAATCTCCGTTGTCGTTTCATCATTCGGGCGGGGGCAATCTTCGTTGGTCGAGGCCTCGGTGACAAAAAAGGTGAACCATTCGGCATCGGGCCAGCTGTCATCTTCAAGAAAATCGTTGTCCTGGACGAGGACCCGGAAATCAAAGGCCCCGAGCTCCCGGGGGGTGCCGAACAAAAGGCCGTTGGAGGAGATGCCGACGCCGGAGGGGAGGTTGCCCCCATACAACTCGGTGCTTGTCGAGCTGTCCCAGAAATCGGCCCACCCCTCGTGAACCTCGAAGTTGTATACATAATCCTCGTTCAGAAGGGCGATGGGAAGGACGTCTCCTTTCAAGTCAAGCCACGAAAAACAGGAGGGGAGAAGGGCTGGAAGAAAAACGGCCAGGAGGATGTTTTTTGAAAAGGGGGTCATTCTTTTAGTAACCAATTATAATATTTAGTAATTATCGCATGGGAAGAAGGGGAGGCCAAGGGGGAATTTACAATCGGTCAATCCGGCTCATGACCGGCGTTGACGGTCAACACATCCAGATCGCGGGTTGAGCAGAAGGGTATGTAGCCGCGCCCCTGGGCCCGCTCGTAGAAATCATCGATCTTGTCCGGATCAGTCAGGTAATCGACGGCCAGGACCGTTTTGCCCGCATCCACAAACTGGTCGAGATACGGCGTGATGAAATCGGCGTTGTCGAGATCGAGGTCGTTGTCGATGTCTTCATCGCCGATGTAGAAGGTATCCTCCGCCCCGATGCCGTCCGCCGCCTCGAGGTATTCGTCGCTCCCGTCCTCGTCCAGGATGGTGGCTCCGTTTTGGGGGAAGACCAGAAAATTTTCCACGCCGCGATCATTGCGGGCGTAGTCGGCCATGGCGATCACAAAGTCGATCATGTCTTCACCGGCGGAAGGCCGTTCGGGCATTTCGCCGTCGGGGCCGAAGAATTCAAACGCGTCGATGATATCCAGATAAACGCCGTCAAAACCGGCGTCGATGATTCGGTCCAGATAACTTTCGTCATTGCCGTCCGGCGTGCCGAAAATGATGTTTTGCCATTCCTCCTCCCAAAAGCGGACCTTGAAGTTATCGGGAAAGTCGGGATTCGATTCGGCCAGAAAATCGGGGGCGGTGTCGAGAATCTCCTTCGTGTCGGAATCGACCCAGTCATCCTCGAAATAAAAGCGTCCTTCCTCCGCCTCGCCGATGCTCATGTAGGCAAGGACGATCATCCCGGCGTCTTTCAATTCCTGAATCTCATCGGCGGTGAAGGCGCTTTCGTCGGAACCGTCGCTGGAATAATCGATCACCACGAGGTCATAGCCGCTGGCGGCCAGTTCGTCGATATCGATATCCTGTAGCCAGTAGGTGTAGTCGTTCACATCGGCCAGAAGGGGGGCGCTGTCGGTTCCATTGCTGTCATCGCCGTCATCGGAATCCCCCTCATCCGATCCCGATGAGGAGCCGCCGCAAGAGGAACAGATCGAAAAGGCAAACAGCATGCAAATCAACAGCGTGTAACGGGTAAAAGGTCTCACAGGGCCAAAAATGTTACCGCTTAAGGCCGGCGGTGTCCAACGGTTTTAAGCCGACATTTCTTGACAGGCGCCATGACGCCGTATACTAAAAGTTATTCTTATGACGGACAGAATCCCCATGACCCCGCAGGGGCAAGAGAAACTTAAAAAAGAGATCGATCACCTCAAGTCTGTCGAGCGCCCCAAAGTGCTTGCCGAACTGGAAGAGGCGAGGGCGCACGGAGATCTGGCCGAAAACGCGGAATATCATGCCGCCAGAGAACGGCTGGGGCATGTGAAGGGGAGGATTCTCGATCTGGAACTCCGGCTTTCGAAGGCGGAGGTCATCGACCCGCAAAAAATGAAGGGGCAGGAACGGGTGGTCTTTGGGGCCCACGTGACGCTCCGCGATCTCGACTCCGACGAAGAGGCGACCTACCAGATCGTGGGGGAGCATGAATCGGACATCGCCGCGAAAAAGTTGTCCATCACCTCTCCCATCGCCCGCGCCGTTGTCGGCAGATCGAAGAACGATGAGGTAAAGGTGAAGACACCAAAGGGGATCAAGGAATTTGAAATTGTCAATATTGAGTACAAATAACGGGGTAATCGCTAAGCCTTACCTTCATCCGGACGGGAAACTCTGTGACAACCGGCAGTCAGCGGCAACGGAGGTGAAACGGCAAAAAGACAAATTGTGCTGGATGCCACAAGCAGGGCAAGATCTGCAAAGAACGCTTCAACGGAGTAGCTGACGCCGGCGGAACAGAGGTTCCCGTCCGGCTTGCGACGGACGCGGGGCCCCCAAATAAAAAAGACCTCCCCACCCCTGCTTTCGCAGGGGCGGAAGGCCTTAAAAGGGGGTCAGTCAGCTCTTTCGAGCTTCAGTATAGTTATCGGCAGATCGGCGTAAAAGTTGCCTGTTTTTTTTCAAATTTTTCAGTTTTTTAAAAAAACTTTATATTTCAAATAGTTATGTCAACAAAAAAATGTCTGGTCATGTCCGCAAGATACTAGTCCTGGTTTTTGGCCTGACCCTTTTGGTCCTCGGCATCGCCATGATTGTCCTCCCCGGCCCGGCGTTCGTGGTTATTCCTTTGAGCCTTGTTGTTTTGGGAACGGAATTCCTCTGGGCAAGGCGGATGCTGGCCGGCCTTAAAAAAGGGGCCCATCAGATCAAATCGACCATCAAAACAAGGCGGGAAAGGTTTAAATGGTGGAGAAAGTCCAATAGTTGACATTTCATAGCATCTTCTCTACAACAAAATGAGGCTCTGCCCGCGCGGCCCATGGCGAAAAAAATCATCAAGCTTTGCAAAGAAGACACCTGCAAAAACGAACAGACAACCATGGGCTATTGCCGCCTCCATTACCTCAAGAACTGGAAAAAAATCCGTGAAAAACAGCGCAAAAAGGCCATCGCCAACCTCAACAAGTATGTGGAACATGTCATGCGCAAGAACCCGGATAATTACGTGGAGACCATCAAGCAGGACCTGAAGTTTTCCGACCGTTTTCAGAAAAAAGCCGAAGAATTTTTTGCCGACGAGGATTTCCACGATATCATGGAAGAGGTGAATATCGAGGAAGAGGTGGAAAATATCCTCGATAATCTGAAAGTGGATGAAACGTTTTGAGGGCCTTCATCAAAACCTACGGCTGTCAGATGAACGAGCAGGATTCCCTCCAGATGAAGGGACTCCTTTCGCGCATGGGTTATGACGATGTTCCCGAACCGGATGACGCCGATCTGGTTCTGTTTGTCACCTGCAGTATCCGCGAAAAGGCGGTGCACAAGGTTTATAGCGACTTGGGAAGGCTAAAGCCTTTTATCGAGGAAAATCCGGACCGCATCGTGGGGTTGGCCGGTTGCGTGGCCCAGCAGGAGAAGGAAAATCTCGTCAAACGCTTTCCCTTTCTCGATCTGGTATTTGGTCCCGATGCCATCGGGCGGCTTCCCGACATGGTGAAAACCGTCCGCCGGAACCGCGGATTGAAAGATAAAAAACCGGTTGTTGAAACGCGGTTTTCCTCTCGCCGGGATTTCGAGTTCGTCAATCTTATTGTTCCCGGCGATGAGAACCGGGTGAAGGCCTTTGTCACGATTCAAAAGGGATGCGATAATGGCTGTTCCTTTTGCATCGTGCCGCGGGTGCGGGGGCCCGAGGTCTCCCGGTCCGCCGATGATATTGTCCGTGAGGTGCGGGAACTGGTTTCTCTCGGTGTTAAAGAGGTGACGCTGTTGGGCCAGAACGTCAATTCCTACGGAAAAAAATTTTCCGGAGAAATTTCGTTTGCCCGCCTGCTCCGCCGCATTGCATGCGAGACCGGGAGCCCCGGTGGCGCCGGGAGCCCCGGTGGCGCCGGGAGCCCCGGTGGCGCGGATATTCAACGCCTCCGTTTTACCAGCTCACATCCGCAGGATGTGGGGGACGATCTTGTCCAATGCTATGCCGATCTCCCCGTTCTCTGCTCCCATTTTCATCTGCCGGTCCAGTCGGGCTCAAACCGCGTCTTAAAGGCGATGCGGCGGGGTTACACGCGTGGGGATTATTTCGAAATCATCGACAAGGTGCGTCAGGCAAGGCCGGGGATTGCCCTTTCCACCGATTTCATCGTCGGTTTTCCCGGCGAAACCCGGAAGGAATTCGAGGAGACCCTGGATCTTTTGCAAAAAATCGGATTTGACATGAGCTATTCGTTTGTTTACTCCCCCCGGCCGGGGACAAGGGCCGCAGGTCTCAAGGACGACGTCCCGTTGGCTGAAAAGGAAAAAAGGCTTCAAATACTGCAGGCCCTGCAGACCGAAATCGCGCAGGAAAAAAATGACCTTCTGGTCGGCCGGATCGAGGAAGTGCTGGTTGAAAAAGAGGACGGATTCGGGCAGAATGTAAGCGGGAGAACCGGCTCGAACAAAATCGTCCATATCCCCGGAAAGGACGGTTTAACGGGTCAAATGGTGCAAGTAAGGATAACAAAGGCAAACCCCTATTCCCTGGGAGGAGAGGTATCCGATGGCAGACGACATTCTGAACCCGCCGAGCGGGATGATTCACGTAAAGGTGACGGGGCTGACGATCGATCCGTTCACCAACATGCCGATCATCATCCTTAAGGATTTTGACGAAAAGATGGCCCTTCCCATCTGGATCGGCCTGATTGAAGCCTCGGCCATCGCCACCGAGCTGGAAAAGATCGAGCTCTCCCGCCCGATGACGCACGACCTGATGCGGAATATTTTGAATACGCTCGGCGTTGCGGTTACACGGGTGGAGGTGACCGATCTGACCGACAACACCTTTTTCGCGCAGATCCGCTTGAGGCGTGACGGCAAAGAATTTGTGATGGACAGCAGACCCTCCGACGCCATCGCGCTGGCCCTCCGCACGAAGGCCGAAATATTTGTGGACAAAAAGGTGATGGAAAAATCGCGCCGGATCGATCTCTCCAAACAGGTCGACTCGGGACAGGTGAAAGAGCAAAAATGGAACGAACTGCTTGAAAATCTCAACCCCGAAGATTTCGGCAAGTACAAGATGTAGTCATGATTCTTCCTTACGAGCAGACGTCGCCCAAAATTCATCCAACGGTCTTTCTTGCCCCGCAGGCCGTTGTCATCGGCGATGTGGAGATCGGGGAGGGGTCCTCCGTCTGGTTTCAAACGGTTGTCCGCGGGGATGTCAATTCCATTCGCATCGGAAAAAGGACGAATATTCAGGATCTCTCCGTTGTCCATGTCTCCAATGCCGACGGGCCAAAACCGGCAAAAACCATTATCGGCGACGATGTCACGGTGGGGCATCGGGTGATTTTGCACGGTTGCACTATCGGCAACGGGTGTTTGATCGGCATGGGGTCGATTCTCATGGATGATGTGGTTATCGGCGACGGCGCGGTGATCGGCGCCGGTTCGCTGGTGACCGAAAAGACCGAAATTCCGCCGGGGCAGTTGGCGTTTGGCCGCCCCGCCAAGGTGATTCGCCCGTTAACCGAGATGGAGCGGGCGGTGGTTCCGTATCTTTCGAATCATTATGCGGAGTTGGCCAGGACTTACCTCAAACAAGGCGTGTCTTGACATGCTCTATAGCCTATAGTACCATATCTATAGACTATGACTACGACTATTCAAGTTCAGGAAAAAACCTTGAGGCTCTTGAAACTGGAAAAAAAGAAGTTGAAGCTCGACACTTACGATCAGGTCATCCGGCATCTGACTCAGGCAAGGGGGCCTGTGGTCGGCAAAATGTTCGGCATAGACCGGGGCCGTCTTTCGCCTTTTTCGGAAGACGATCACATCGATTTTCATGAAGACCTCTAAGATTCTTTTCGACTCCTACGCCTGGATCGAATTTTTCCTTGGGTCATCGAAGGGAGAGACGGTCAGCGCTTACTTGAGCCAGGCGGACTGCCATACGCCGCTTATCGTTATCGCCGAGCTATCCGCAAAATACGCCGAGCTTCCTTTGGTCCTTTGGAACGAGCGTCTTGCATTTATTCAGTCACAAACGGAAGTCATTCCGTTAACATTGGAAATTGCCTCCGAGGCGGGCAGAACCCGCCAAATAATGAGAGAGGAAAGACCCCGTTTTGGCTTGGTCGACGCCATCATTTACGAGACGGCCAAAGCGCATAACCTTTCTGTTTTGAGCGGCGATCCCCATTTTAAAGGATTGCCATTGTTAAAAAAGAAGAGGCGAAAAATGAAAAGCTCCTCCAGGCCCGGCAGAGTTTCATCGAGGGGGCGGGGCGGATTTCGGCCTCGCTTCTCGGGATTTTAAATCGCGTGTGCGGGCAGATTTTTGCGCTTCTTTACCTTTCGCCCGAACCGCTTTCGCTCGATGATATCGTGGCCGACCTTGGCGTTTCAAAAGGGAACGTCAGCATCAACATCCGCGTTCTGGAGGATTTTAAGCTTGTCAAAAAGGTGTGGGTCAAAGGGACCAGACGTGACTATTATCAGGCAGTCGATACTCTCCCGACGGCCATCATCAGGGAATTTTTCACCAAGATCCGCCGGAATATCCAGGACAGCCTCGACATGATCGGCGACTGCACTCAGCTGGCCGAAGATGGCCAGAAGGGGAAGGGGGGAAATCCCGAAGAGGCCCATTTCATGCTGGAGCGTTTGGCCCGAGTCCGGTCATTCTACGAAAATGCCAATCTTCTTTTTGAGGCGATCTATTCCGGCCAGAAAATAGATACCTCCGTACTAAAGACGATCATTGAGGGTTCTTAAGGTATAACGCGACTCGCTGAATTTTATTGACACTTCATCCTCCTTCCGTTAAAACCGTCTCAACAAAAACGCAGTAAATTCATATATTTAGAACGTTTAGAAATCTCTAAAAGGAGGCTTGTCATGGGAAAAGCGATCGAAACAGTTCTATCCAAATCGGCCAAAGCCGCTTGGACCGTGTTTCAGTCGGTGAACAAACGAATTCCCGAAGGGAAGGCTTTTCAGCCGCAATGGGCCGATCGTCCTCTTTTGAAAAGCTACGAAAAGGTGAAGCCCCCCCTCGGATGGCCGCGCGAAACCGATTCGCTCTGCCCCGACTGCGTCAAAGAAACAAGGGCAAAAATTCTGAAAGGGGAATTGAGCGTGGAGGTGCTCCGAAACGAAAAGCCGGCCGAGATCAAATCCAAAATTATCGAGCGCGACGGCAAGATCTGGATGGTGAAGGATTGCCCCAAGCATGGTCATTACGAGGATGTGATGGCCATTGATCCCAAATTTTTGGAACGGATGGAACAGCTCTACCCCGGAAGCGATTTCTACGCCCCGCACAAGATCCGCCGTCACGGCAGTTCCTCCATCACCTACGGGCGCGGGTCGGTCATGACCATCGACTTAACCAACCGATGCAACATGATGTGCGACCCCTGCTTTATGGACGCCAACCAGGTGGGCTACGTCCACGAGTTGACGTTTGAAGAGGTCAAGAAAATCCTCGACGACTCTATTTCGGTCAAGCCGCGGCGCCAGATGTCCATCCAGTTCTCCGGCGGCGAGCCGACCATCTCGCCCCATTTTATCGAGGCCATCAGGTATGCCAAGGAGGTCGGCTACTTTTCGGTTCAGTGCGCCACCAACGGCATCAAATTCGCCGAGGATCCCGAATTTGCCAAGCAGGCCTACGAAGCGGGTTTGCGGATCGCCTATCTCCAGTTCGACGGTGTGGGGAACGAAAACCACGAGCACCGCAAAATCGGCAACCTCTTCGACATCAAGCTCCGTGCGATGGAAAACCTCTATAATGCCGGCATCGACATTGTTCTTGTGGTGACCATCGTCAAAACCGTCAACGACCATCAGGTGGGGAAGATCGTCGACTTTGCCGTCCAAAACAGCGACAAGATCAGCTTCATTTCCTTTCAACCGGTGTCGTTTACCGGACGGGATGAAGACATCACGCCGGAGTTGCGCCACGCCCAGCGCTATACGCTTTCGCACCTGGCGCACGATGTGAAAAAGCAGACGGGCTTGACCGAACCGCTCCGCGACTGGTTCCCGCTTTCGGCGGTCGCCCCCTTTTCGGATTTTACCGATATGATGAAGGGGCCGAACGAGGATTGGGGAACGCTGAAGTGCGGCTGTCATCCCAACTGCGGCGTCGGGACGGTGCTTTTGGTCAACAAAGAAACAAAGGAATATGCGCCCCTGGGGGCTATGCTCGATATTGAGCAGTTCTTAAAAGATGTAACGGTAATCAACGACGCGGCCCGGGGCCCCAAAGCCTCAAAGGCCCAGATGGCGATGGCCCTTTTGAGGAATTACAATCCCGCCAAGGCGCCGAAAGGCTTCGGGCTCAAGGACTTGATCCAAAAGTTCGACAAACAGAGCGGTGGGTCGATGGGAGGGGAGTACGGCGTCGGGGCCGAGCGCAAGAAAGACAAATGGCTCTTCATGTTTATTGCCGGCATGTGGTTTCAGGATCTCTGGAATTACGATTTCCGCCGGACGGAGCGCTGTATTATTCCATACGGGACGCAGGAAGGGGAGATTTCCTTCTGCGCCTACAACACCGGCGTCGGCTGGAGAAACATTGTCGAAAACATGTACAAAGTGGCCTCCGTCGGGCAATGGTTCAAAGAAAAGGGGCGGCATCCGGTGTACGCCAACGGCCAGCCGGTTCTTCTCCCCAGTTTCGAAAACAGCCTAAAGGTGCCGGGCCTTCCCAATTACGATGCCGCCGCCAAGGCCTACGCAGTACGAAAAGTACCTCTTGAAAAAAAGGTCGTGAACGCTTAAAAAAGCGCGGCCATGAATCTCAACTCGATCTGGTTTTCGCTGGGTCCGCTCATCGGTTTTAATGTCCTTCTTCTGGGCACCGTCCTTGCCTTTCGGCCCGTCTACCGCAAAAAAGAGCGTCTCAAAGAAGTGGAGGAGCGCCCCGCCTCCAAATTTTTAAACCGCTGGATGCGGGAATACTGGCTCTGGCTCACCGAGCCGTTTGTCCGTTTCTTTGTCCGGCTGGGTATTTCCCCCAATGCGCTGACCACAATCGGAATGCTCGTCGGCCTTGCCTCGGGATATTTTTTCTGGAAAGGGCATTTCGGCCTCGGCGGGTGGCTGATGATTTTTGGGGCCACCTTCGACACGTTTGACGGGCGCGTGGCGCGGGCGACAAACCGTGAGACCAAATCGGGGGCCTATTACGACTCGGTGATGGACCGCATCTCCGAGGGGGCCGTTCTTGTCGGCTTGGCCCTCTATTATCGCAACCACTGGGGGCTCTTTCTCGTCCTCGCCGGATTGATCGGCGCCTTTATGGTCAGCTACACGCGCGCAAAAGGGGATGCCAACGGCATCAGCTACGAAGGGGGCTCGATGCAGAGGCCGGAGCGGATTGTCTATCTGGGGGTCGGCGCCGTTTTTACGCCGGTCTTCGGTCCTTTTCTTAAGTTTCTTTCGCCGGATATCAACGATTATCTCTACCTCCTCCCCCTTGGTTTCGTCAGCCTGATGTGCTGGGGAACCTCCTTTAACCGTCTGCATACCGTCATGCAACGTCTCGACGAAAAGAATGGAAAGGTCTAGGCTTGTTGCCTATGGAGCGGATCGGTTTAATCAAGGCGTTGGTTGTTTTGTTTTGTCTCGGTTTGATTGCCGGTTGTCGAAAGGATGATTCCATGAAGGGTCATAATCGGCTTGGCCGCGAAAAAAGCCCCTATCTTTTGCAACACAAGGATAATCCGGTGCACTGGTATGCCTGGGGGGATGAAGCCTTCAAAGCCGCGCGGGAGCAGAACAAACTGATTTTCCTCTCCATCGGCTACTCCACCTGCCACTGGTGCCATGTGATGGAACACGACTCGTTTGAAAAACAGGAGGTCGCGGATGTTCTCAACAAAAATTTCATCAGCATCAAGGTGGACCGCGAGGAGCGGCCCGATATCGATCAGATTTACATGGAGGCGGTGGTGGGGATGACCGGGAACGGCGGATGGCCGATGTCGGTTTTTTTAACGCCCGATCTCAAGCCGTTTTACGGCGGGACTTTTTTCTGGCGGCCGCAGTTTTTGCAACTCTTAGCCGGGCTTCAGAAGATGTGGGAGGCCGATCCGGAAAAAATCCGCACCTCCGGCAAAGAAATAACCGCCTATTTAAGCGACAAACCGAAGAGGGCTGTCGAGGGAAAATTGGATGAAAATACGCTCCGTCAGGCCTTTTCTCTCTATGCCACCAGCATCGACGGCGTTTATGGCGGTTTCGGCCGGGCGCCGAAATTTCCGCGATCGACCGATCTTTCTTTGTTATTGCGCATCCACCGCCGGACGGGAAGCCCGGAGGCGCTGGCGATGGTCGAGACGACGCTCGACAACATGGCGCGTGGGGGAATCTACGATCATTTGGGGGGCGGGTTTCACCGTTATTCCACCGATGCCGAATGGCTTACTCCCCATTTCGAAAAGATGCTCTATGACAACGCCCTTTTGGCCTGGACCTATCTGGAAGGGTATCAGGTAACGCAAAAGCCGATGTATGCCGCCGTGGCCCGCGAGACGCTCGATTATGTCTTGCGCGACATGACGGATCCCTTGGGGGGCTTCTATTCCGCCGAGGATGCCGACAGCGAGGGGGAGGAAGGGAAGTTTTATGTCTGGAACGAAGGGGAGTTGAAAAAACCGCTCACCAGCGAAGAATTTGATCTTATTTCCAAAGTCTATGGTGTGACTGCTGGAGGCAATTTTGAGCATCAGACCAATATTCTCCATCTCTTGAAAAAATATGATTGGTCGATAAAAGATGATCCCTCGCTGAAATCGGCCCATCAGAAATTATTTGAAATTCGAGAAAAAAGAATCCATCCGCACAAAGACGATAAAATCCTGACCGACTGGAACGGTTTGATGATTTTTGCGCTGGCCAAGGGCTATCAGGTCTTGGGGGATGAAAAATATCTGCAGGCGGCACAAAAGGCGACCGGATTTCTTGAAAAGAATCTCTATCGCAACGGGCGTTTGTTGCACCGTTTTCGCGACGGGGAGGGGCGTATTGACGGTTTTGTGAGCGATTATGCCTTTCTGATTCACGGCCTCATTGCCCTTTTTGAATCGGATTTTGATCCAAAATGGCTCTCATTCGCGCAAAATCTCCAAAAGAAACAGGATGAGCTTTTTTGGGATAGAACAGCAGGGGGCTACTTTTTTGCCGCGGCCGGGAAGGACGATCTCATCGTCCGAAAAAAAGAGATGCATGACGGGGCCTATCCCTCCGGCAACTCGGTGGCGGCGCTTAATCTGCTCCGCCTCTATGGGCTAACGTTTGAAAAGGATTATTCAGACAAGGCGGACGCCGTTTTTACCGCGATGGCGGGGGAAGTAGGGCGTTATCCGGCAGGTTACTCAATGACATTGATTGCCCTTGATTACTCGCTCGATTCGGCGAAAGAAATTGCGGTTGTTGGGCCGATATCGGATGAGATCAGGCGATATTTGAATCAGGCATTTTTGCCGAACAAGGTCATAGCGGTATCGTCGGGCCGGAATCTTGATATTCCCCTTTTGAAGGGGCGTGAAGCCATCGGCGGAAAAACCACGTTTTACGTCTGTGAGAATCAGGTATGCAAACTGCCGACAAACGATTGGGAGGCGGCCAAAAAAATAATCTCTCATTTCAAAAAGTATGATCTTTAACCCCAAAGGGGCCCCTTAGGGGAGATCAATCCCTTTTATCCTGTCCCGCCGATTCACCAACGCCAAAATAAATACAATCCGGATGATGGAAGACGATGGCCGACACGCTGGCGTCTGGATCCATCATGAAACCCTCGGTCAACTGGATTCCGATCTCTTCGGGATGAAGGAGTTTCCAGATTCCTTCCTGATCTTCCAGATTGGGGCAGGCCGGATAACCGAAGCTGTAGCGTTTGCCGCGGTATTTGGCGGTAAAGCGGTCCTTCATGGTCATCTCTTTTGAATCGGGAAAGCCCCAATCCTCACGGATCCGACGGTGGAGCCACTCGGCGCACCCTTCAGCGGTTTCCAAGGCAAGGACGTTTAAGGCGTGCGATTTGAGATACTCTCCCTCTTCTTTCAATTTTTCGGCCCGTTCTCGAATTCCCTGACCGGCCGTCACTGCCATAAGAACAATATGGTCCCTTTTTCCCTTCACTGGAGGAAGAAGATAATCCGACAGGCAAAGGCCGTCCGGTTTCCGCTGGCGGTTGAAATGGAAGGTATGGAGCGGCTGTTTCCCTCCAGGGGCAAAGAGGTGAATATCATTCCCGTTGCCTTCAGCCTCAAAAAATTGCCAGATCGCCTTTATTTTCATAAAAGAGACCGCCTCGCGCTTGATTTCTTCCACGCGGTCGTTTAATTCGATTGCCTTCGGATCACGGTCGACCAATTTTTTCTCAAAGTTTCCCTTGAAGCCGAGGTGACGGACATAGAGCATCAGGGGATTGATGTAACTCCATATTTCCTGAACCTGCGGCACGTCGCGTTTTTTTCGATCCAAATAAGGGGCGGGGGGGATAGGGATGTCCAAGCGAACCTTCAATGAACGTAGGGTTGTCTCTGCCGGTAAAGGGCGTCCGCCTGAGGCGGACGCCCCTACGTCGGATTGTTTTAATTGTTTTTCATATCCTTCCAACAATTTCTGTTTGTTTGCCGGATCCATCAATCGATTGGCCAGATCAAGCCCCGTCATCGCATCTTTGGAGTAAAAGACTGCCTGGGTGTAGCTTGGAGCAATTTTTGTACGGGTGAACTTGTCCGAGAGGGCGGCCCCGCCGACCAAGAGGGGGATTTGAATTCCGGCCATTTTTAAATCACCCGCCGTGATGGCCATCTGCTGGGCCGATTTGACCAAGAGGCCCGAGAGGCCGATGATGTCCGGCTTGTGTTCGTGATAAGCCTTGATCAATTGTTCCGGCGGGACTTTGATGCCGAGATTGATCACATCATAGCCGTTGTTTTTCAGAATGATCTCAACCAGATTTTTGCCGATGTCATGAACATCCCCCTTAACTGTCGCCAGAATCACCTTTCCACGGCTGGTGACATCGGCCTTTTCCATGAATTGTTCCAGAAAACCGACAGCCGCTTTCATTGCCTCTGCCGACTGCAATACTTCCGCCACAATCAACTCGTTGTTGTTGAACAGGCGCCCGACCTCGCTCATTCCCCCCATGAGCGGGCCGTTGATGATGTCGAGCGGTTTGACTTTTTCTTTCAGTTTGATTTCGAGGTCGGGGATGAGACCGTCTTTGGTCCCTTGAATGATGTATTGGGCGAGGCGTTCATCCAGAGGCAACTGGGCGGTTGGTTTTTTCTCTTTTTTAGAGGCGCCACGATAAAACTCGGCGATGGCGGCGATATAAGTTTGCACCGTTGATTTGTTTTGGCGCAACAATAAATCCTCGGCCAATTTTTTTTCGACCGAATTAACCACCTCGCGGGCCGCCGGCGGCAGGCCGAACGATATATTCGAGATGCCGAGGATCGTGCGGCAGTTTGGAAATTTTTGCCGGATGAGCCGGATGCCCTCGATAGTCTCCACGGCGCCGCCGATGTAGTTTGCATCCCCCGTGGCGCAGGGGAAGACGAGGGGATCGAAAATAATGTCCGTTTCCGGAATCCCATATTTTGTCGTCAAAAGTTTGTGGGAGCGCTCGGCAACGGCCAGTTTTCTTTCCCGGGTGAAAGCCTGCGCCTGCACCGGGTCTTCATCAATACAACCAACAACCACTGCGGCCCCATACTTTTTTATTAGCGGCACAACGCGCCTAAATTTTTCCTCGCCGTCTTCGAGGTTGATTGAATTGACGATCGATTTCCCCTGACAATAAGTCAGCGCCTTTTCAACAGCGGCCGGATGGGTCGTGTCGATCATGATCGGCGCTTTGATCTTGCGGATCAGTTTTTCATAGAACGGATCGATGTCGGGGAGTTCATCGCGATCGGTGCTTTGCAGGCAGACATCCACCACCTGCGCCCCGTTTTTGACCTGGCGGCGGGCGATGTCGGTGGCTTCGTCCCATTTTTCGCTGTTGATTAAATCTTTGAAAAGGCGCGACCCGATCATGTTGGTTCGCTCGCCGACCAAAAGAGGGCGGTTGTCGTCGGTCGCCTCGACCAGTTCGATGCCGGAAAAAAAGACGCGGTTTTTGGATCCGTGCGGCGACCGGCGCGGTTTTTTTCCTTCAGCCATCCGGGCGATTGCGCCAATGTGGCGGTGGGTTGTGCCGCAACAGCCGCCGACAAGGTTGATCCAGCCGTTATCGATGAATCGCTCGAGCTGTTTTGCCAGCGATTCCGGCGTTTCCAGATATTTCCCTTCTTCGTCAGGGAGGCCGGCGTTGGGGTAACAGGAGACGGCGGGATCGGCCAGGTCATGGATCGTCCGGATATGGTCGGTCATAAACTCCGGCCCGGTGGCGCAGTTAAGGCCGATGGCCAGCAGATCCAGATGGGAGAGGGAAGCGACCAAGGCATCGGCCGCCTGACCGGCAAGCATTGTTCCCATCGGTTCGATGGTGCCGGAAATAATCAACGGTACTTTCTTGCCGCACTCCTCGAATGCTTTATGAATACCGATAACGCCTGCTTTGATATTTCGCGTATCCTGACAGGTTTCCAAAAGGAGGAGGTCCACCCCGCCATCCAACAGGCCTAAGGCCTGTTTTTTAAAGTGATCAATGAGTGCTTCAAAAGTCACTCCTCCCGTGACGGTGATGGCTTTGGTGGTGGGGCCCATCGAGCCGGCCACGAAGCGCGGTTTTTTGGCGGTTGAAAATTCTTTGGCCGCTTTTCGGGCGATTTCGGCGGCGGTTTTGTTGATCGGATGAGCTTTCTCCTGCAAACCGTACTCTGCCAGTACCAGCGGGGTTGCGCCGAAGGTGTTTGTTTCCACGATATCCGAGCCGGCCTCAAAATATTTCCGGTGGATGTCGAGGACCACGTCGGGACGGGTGAGAACCAGATTTTCGTTGCACCCTTCCAGGCTCGACCCGCCAAAGTCGTTTGCCGTCAGATTCTTTTGCTGAAGCATTGTCCCCATGGCGCCGTCCAGGACGAGGATCCGCTCGTTGAGAAGATCCTTCAAACCGCCTGTTGTGGAAGATTTATTGGCCATTATTTTAATTGTAGGGGCGTCCGCCTCAGGCGGACGCCCTACAATAATCGGTAAACGGGGTGGAATCAACTAAAGAAGCGGGGAAGGAAACGGGGAAACCCAAACCACCGTCGCCGACGAAGCCCCATTTTAAGGAGTTTTTCCGATTCGCTCCAGACATGGGCGTGAATTTCTTTAATCCGCCTCATGTTATTGGCCTGCGAGGTTTTAAGGCCGTGGTCAATCGGTTTTCCCATATAATGGACGATTTTTCGGGGGAGTGGAAAGCCCCCTAATCCCAAAAAAACCGGAAACGGGAAGTAGCGGTGAAAAATTTTTCCGGCCAGATGGCGAGTCGATTTTTCACACACATGATAGATGTCATCGATCCCCACCGACATGCAGGGGACAATCGGCGCCCCTGCCCGAACGGCGGTTTGTACAAAGCCGGTGCGGTCCTACCACATCAGCTGGTATTTCATGCTGGAGGGTTTTAGCCGAATCGCTCCTCCCACATCAATTGATATTTTTGCGACGAAGGCTTCATCCCCTCGCGTTCGCCGCCGGGAAAGACGCAGACCAGCTCCCCCTTTTTTAAAAGGCGAATTGCATTCTCCTGCTTGGCGTCAACCAGACCTATGTTGAGGGCCACCTCCCTCAAAACCGGAATCCGCCACGACCGCCGGTGGACCAGAACACGGATTCGCCGTCCCGTTTGCCGATAGATCTTCCGCCCCAAAAGGACAAGATCAATCGGCAGGAATCCATGGTTTAAAACGATCAGCGCCGGAGAGTGGGGAAGAAGGGACGGTGTCCCAAGATTGTCGAGGCCGACCACCTCGTAGCGAAAATAATTTTCCACAAGCCGCATGCTCGAGAAAAAATGTTTGAGGATCCTCGAGTCGTTGAAATAAAGATGGTCTTCGTCCCCGGGGCGGTAGGGGTTAAAGAGGACGTCTTTTTTGGACATTACACCTTCCGATCAATAATCGTCGTCACTCCCATCCCCATCCCCACGCAGAGAGTGACGAGGCCGTAGCGCTTGTCCTGTCGCTCCAGTTCATCCAGCACCGTGCCGAGGAGCATCGCGCCGGTGGCGCCAAGCGGGTGGCCGAGGGCGATCGCGCCGCCGTTGACGTTGACTTTTTCGAGGGGAATTTCCAAATCCTTGGAAACGGCCAAAACAACCGGTGCAAAGGCCTCGTTGATTTCGAAGAGGTCGATGTCTTTGATGGTGAGTCCCGCCTTTTTGAGCGCCTTTTTGGTGGCCGGGATCGGCCCCAAAAGCATGATGACCGGCTCCGAGCCGCTATTGGCCATAGCGACCACTTTTGCGCGGGGTTTGAGACCCAGTTCGCGACATCTCTCTTTCGAGGCAAACAAGACG
>JACPFC010000024.1 GCA_016183175.1 Deltaproteobacteria bacterium | reverse complement strand
GGGATTGTGCGTTTTTCTATCCAAAACTGCCCTTGCCACCACTTACACCGTCAGCAAAACCGCCGACACCAACGACGGTACCTGCGACGCGGACTGTTCCCTCCGTGAGGCGATCACGGCGGCAATGGGGGCAACCGGCAATACGATCGCCTTCAATATTCCCGGTGATACCGACGCCGGTTGCGCCGGGTTAAACGGTGTTTGCACGATCTCGCCGACCTCCGCCCTTCCCTCAATCACGAAGGCCAGTACGACCATCGACGGTTACACGCAAGGAGGGGCCTCCGCCAACACGGCGGCCTGGCCCAACGCCCTAAACGGCACGATCACGATCCGAATCGACGGCGCGAGCGCCGGCACAGGCGTTACCGCCCTGACAATCAACAACGTGACGGGGGTCACCATCAAGGGATTGTCCATCACAAATTACAACAGCATCGGCATCAATGTCACCGGCGCCTCGGCCAACAGCAATAAGATCCAGGGATGTTACATCGGCGTTCAAGCCGACGGCGAGACGGCAGGCGGCATGACGGCCCAAGGGATCCGCGTTGCGAACAGCACCCCGGGGACGACTATCGGGAGCGATGGCGACGGCGTCAGCGAGGCCGCCGAGCGCAACCTGATCTCGGCCTCGAATCCCGAAATCGAGGTCGGAAGCGGGACGAGCTCCTCAACGCGTGTGGCGGGGAATTTTATCGGCACCGACAAGGACGGCGACACCGATTTGACCAGCGCCTCGGCTACCGGTGTGCTGGCTTATTCGGGAATTACCGTCGGCACCAACGACGACGGGACGAGCGACGCCACAGAGGGAAATCTGATCAGCGGTCTGTATAACGGAATCCGGTTTGCCTCCGGGGCGAACAATGGCGTGGTGGCCGGAAACTACATCGGCCTCAACGCCGCCGGCACCGGTTCCGTGGCCAACAGCACTCCGGGGCGAACAATGGCGTGGTGGCCGGAAACTACATCGGCCTCAACGCCGCCGGCACCGGTTCCGTGGCCAACAGCAATACCGGAATCACCGTCAGCGGTACCGGCATCCGCGTCGGGACCGATGCCGATGGGACGAGTGATGCGCTGGAGCGCAACATCATCGCCAACAGCGGCGTCGGTATATCCGTCACCAACACCGGTGTCATCATCACAGGAAATTACATCGGCACCAACGCGGCGGGAACGGCGGCCCTGGGCAGTAGCCAGGGGATCAACCTCGCCAGCGGCGGCACGGGGGCCCGGATCGGGACCAACGGCGACGGGACAAACGACAGTGTGGAAGGGAACGTCATTTCGGGCAACAAGAAAAACGGGATCGTCTTTTCGGCGGGGGTCGGCACCGCCACGATTACGATCGGGACCAACGGCGACGGGACATCCGACGCGGCGGAGGCCAATGTGATCGCCGGCAATACCCAAGAGGGGATTTTGCTGACGGGGAGCTATTCGGGAAACGTGGTGGCCGGCAACTATATCGGCGTGGCCAGCAACGGGACGACCGATTTGGGGAACGGCCGGCACGGCATCAGCATCGCCGGCGGCATCACCACCACCACCATCGGCGGCGATATTTCTGCGGAGGCCAACACCATCGCCTACAACGGCGATGCGGCCTCCGAGTATGGGCTCTATCTCTCGGGTGCCTCAACCGACGGCAACCAGATCCTGCGCAATTCCTTTTTCAATAATCAAAATGAGGGGATCAAATTAAACAACGACGGCGCCAACAACGATCAGGCGGCCCCCTCGATTACCTCTCGTTCCATCACCGGCGGGCACATCGACTTGATCGGCACCTCGACCGCTTCCGCCACGGTCCAGATTTTTGAGGCCGACTCAGACAGCCAGGAGGGGAAGGTCTACTTGGGGCAGGCGACCGCCGACGGCTCGGGGAACTGGTTGTTTACCCTGACAGCCCCCTATGATTCAAACGGGCGGATTTTTGTCGCCACCGCCACCGATGCCACCAACGGGACCTCGCAATTTTCCTCTTCGTACACGCTGGGGAACAATGCGCCGACCGCCACAGGCCAGACGGTGACGGCCACCGAGGATACCAACTCCGGCGTCACGCTCGGTTTGACCGACGCCGATGGGGGAGACACCACGACCGCGTCGATCGTCACCCTTCCGGCGAGCGGCGCCCTCTACCAGACCGCCGATGGCACCACGCTGGGGGCGGCCATCACCTCGGCGCCGACGACCGTCACCGATTCGAGCAAACGGGTGATCTATGTCCCTGCGGTGAACGCCAACGGCAATGGGATCGGCAATTTCACCTTCAACGGGACCGACGGCCTCAACACCTCCGCAACCGCCACCGTGACCGTCAACGTCACGGCGGTCAACGACGCTCCCAGCGCCAACGCCCAGACGCTTTCCTTAAACGAGGACACCCCGAAGGGTATTGTTCTTGCCGGCGCCGATGTCGACGGCAATCCGCTCACCTATGTTGTTTTTGTCACGCCCAATCACGGTTCGCTCTCGGGCTTGAACGCGGGCACCGGCGGGGTGGTCTATACGCCGGCCTCCCATTATCACGGGACCGACAGCTTCAGCTTCCGGGCCTATGACGCAACGGAATACAGCGGCGCCGCCGTGGTGAGTTTGACCATCGTCCATGTCAATCATGCGCCGACGGCGTCGGCCCGAACCGCAAGCACTACCCAAAATACAGCAGTGAATGTCACGTTTTCGGCCAGCGATTCCGACAGCGATACGCTCACCTACTCCATCGTTTCCAATCCGGGGCATGGGAGCTTAAGCGGCCTTAACGCCTCCGCCGGGACGGTGACCTATACGCCCAACACCGATTATTCCGGAACCGACACCTTCACCTATCGCGCCGGCGACGGAACGGCCAATAGCTCCGCCGCCACGGTGACCGTGACCATCACCGAATCGGCCACAAACCACGCCCCGACGGTTTTTGCCGGAAACGATCTGACGGCGGTGGAAGGGTCAACGGTCCGGCTGGCCGGCTCTGCCACCGATGCGGACGGGGATTCCCTCACCTACCGCTGGAGCCAGAGCGCGGGGACAACGGTTTCGCTTTCCAATGCCAACCAGGCCACCGCCGGCTTTGTCGCCCCCGGCGGCGGCGGGAGCCTGCAATTTCTTCTGACGGTCTCCGACGGACACACCACCGCCTCCGATTCGATGACGGTCGCTCTCACGCCAAAGAATTTTTCCATGGAAGATGCGGTGAAACTGGACGGCCGTGTCGTGGCGGCCAATGCGGGCATGGCGATCACGAAGGAAGAAGGGGCGGAGTATGACGGGCGCGAGGCGACGGCGGTCGATTTGGAAAACGGCTCGGCCCTTTATTCCACCGATACGACGCCGGTGGAGGTTGTTATTCTGGATGACCGCGTCGTGGTGGGGGATCCGGCTTGGAACGACTCAACCGGCGTGGTGGTCATGGTCGATCCAGCCGTTTTGCCTGGAAAAACCAAGGTTGATCTGAACGACCCCGACTTTGCCGACATCGGCGGGGTGATTGTCTCGTACGGCAATCAGAAGGGGGACCTCTTCGGTTTTGTGGTCAAATCGGCCGACGTGGACGGCGACGGGTCAAACGAAATTGTTTCCCTGGCCCCCGGCACGAGTAACGGCACCGTCTATGTGTTGTCAGGCTCCGACCTCGAGACCGTAAACCTGATCCGCGGCTCGGAGGCCGAACAATTCAAAACCTCCCTTCTTCTCACCACCGACGTCAACGGGGCCGACGGAACTGATCTTTTGATCGGCCTCCCCGACGGGGCGAGCCCGAGTATCAGCGCCCTTAAAGGCTCCGTCCCGTCCACAGCCGATATCGACTCCTCCTCTTCGGTCTTTGACGGCATTCTGGGAAGCGATGATCTCCCTGCCTTGATCGACTTGGCCTCCGAGGAGGCCGACTTTGTCCTCACGGCGGGCGGCTCGGTTTCGCTGGTGGCCGGCGGTGATCTGGATGCAAACGGCAGTGAGGATACGGTGGTCTCCGCCGGGGATGGGTTCGGCGTGGATGTGATCTTCGGAAGCAGTGGGGTCGGCGCCGATGTGACCGCCCTTGCCGTCTCCGGCAGTTTTGTCTCCGGGGAAACCGATCCGGCGGATAGCCTGGCGGTGGGGGACGTGACCGGCGACGGCTATGCGGATGTCGTTTTGGGATTTGCCTCGGCCTCCGGCGGTGAGGGGAAGATCGTCGTCGTCTCCGGGCGCGAGGATTGGGACGAGACGGCCTACGACCTGGTCAACGCCATCGTGGTGGAAGGCCTTTCCGGCGACGGGATCGGCGCGTGGCTGGTGATTGCCGACGGGGACGACGACGGGGTGGAGGATATCTACACCAACGACGGCGCCGACGGCACCTATCTGATCGCGCTCGCAGGTCTCATCGACTCGGGCGGAGGGGGCGGCGGCTCGGATGGAGGGGGAGGCGGACATTTGGGGGCGGGAGGCTTTGGTTGTTCGCTGGATGCCCAAGAGTCGTCAGGTGATTTGCGATGGATGATTTTGTTTGTCGGTTTGTTTGGGGGATTTTTGTTGCTGAAAAAATTCCAAATTCCAAATTCCAAATTCCAAACAAATTCCAAAAAACAAATTTCCAAAACGAAAAAATTTGGAAATTGTTTTTTTGGAATTTGGTGCTTGGTGCTTGGAATTTTCCTCATCGGTTGCGGCTCAGCGCGCGTTCCGGGGAGCGGCGACGGATCGGACGAAGGGGAAGAGGGGGGCGGGGAGGCGGAAGGGACTTTGATCACCCTCTCCGGAAGAATCACCGTCCCCACGGCGGAGACAGGCTCCGCCTCACTGTCGGCTGTAAAGCACGGGGCGCGGGGCGCGGGGCACGGGGCGCGATATGTGGTGAACGAGGGGGCCTCCGGGATTTTGTGCGACATCTACGATCTGGGCGGAAATTTTCTTTCGGATGCAACCACCAACAGCGGCGGCGATTTTGCCGCGACGGTGCCGGTGGTCGACTCCGACGAAACCACGGCGCGGTTGGTCATCAGTTGCGAAAACGGGATCCACAATTACGCCGAAGTGGATATTTCCGGCGGCTCCGTAAGCCTCGACACCGGCACGGCCGACCCCGACACCACCCTTGCCACCCTGGCGCTGGCCGACGATATGGAGGAGTGGAACGGATGGGGGGAGGATCACTCCGATGATGTCAGCGGGAAAGATTTGGAATGCCTCTTCGGCACGCACAAGGGGCTCTGGGAGGAGGCCGATGCGGATGCCGGAGGTTTGAGCGACGACAACGCCATGCTCAAGGATGTCCTGGAGGGTTTTTGGGCCGGCGGCGGAACCCCGGAAGACGTGGGTTACGAGGACTGGCCCACGCTCCTTCATGACGTGATCGACGGCGAGGCCCCGGAGGGGAGTGTCTGGGGGCCGATGGTGGAAACGGCCTCCGCGATCAACGACGCCATCGATGTCTCCGAGTATACCAGTGGGTACAGTGATGCCTCCGAGGCCTTTCAGACGGTATCCGGAACCTTAAGCGAGCAGATTGACGCCTTGTATGAGTCTGCCGGGGCGACCGGCGATACGACGCCGGCCGATATCTGCGAAGGAATCAAAGAGGGGGCCTTTGAGGCAGGGGCCGTTGTGGGACCCTTGCTGGCCGCGGGGGATATCGACGAATTCCGGACGGTGTACGGCAATGCCAACGGGATGCTCCTCCATTTCAATCTGCTGAAACAGTGCCAGGAGGAGGGGACCTGCGAGGAGATGGCCGAAAAACCGGCCGCGTTTTTGGGATTCATGAAGGGTTTTGACGGGAATTATTCGGGGGTTTTTGACGCCTCCCACAGGCCCGATTCGAATACCCTGCAGGGGATCTTTCATGTGGCCGAGAACTGCACGGGGAGTTCCTCCGGAAGTCTCAAGACATGCGGGGAGGGGATGCACGACATGGTCTACCAGGGGGGCGGCTGGTCGGCCTTCCAGGATTCCGGCGGCCAGTTCGACACAGCCCGGTTTACCAGTTGGGGGAACGTCTGGACCAACTACGCGGGCATTTCTCCGGGAGGGGACTATGCGGGAATCCCTCCGGCGCCGCGCGGCCTGTTTGGAACGCAGAGCGGGACGACGGTCACGATCAATCCGGCGGCGTGGAAAATCCTTTTCGGGAGCGGGCTGGCGAATCTGGCGGAGATGTGGACAGGGAACACGATTCTCTTTTCTGCCGACGATGCCTTTCCCGCACTCACGACTTCGGCCTTCAGCGGGATCCCTTCGCTTCCGGTCGATCCGTCGCAAAAGGCGATTGTCATCGAGACCTCCGCGTCGAGTTATGTTGATTCCCTGCGGACGGGGTGGTCTCTCCCGGACGAGGTGATGGCCAGGCTTGAGGCGAACGATCAGGCCTATGCGATTGCGCAAAACAGCTCCGGAAACATTCTGATCCTCGGCGGCTCGCCGCGCGGGGCCTTTTACGGCGTCATCGATTTCATCAAGGACCTCGATGCCTCATCCACGTCGTCCGCAACATGGACGTCAAAGTCGCTCCTCAACTACCCCAACATCGGCGAGCGGATGGTGTGGGATGTCCTTTCCAGTTGTGACATCGATTCCTTCTTCAATTACGGCACGACGCTCGACGCCATCGCCCATCACGACTTCACCTGCAGTGGAAGCCCCGTCTCCGCCTCCGACATGAGAGCCGCCATCGACATGCTGGTCTGGAACAAGGCCACCGGCCTCCACCTCTACGAGTATATCGGCTCGAACGCCATGAAGCCGTCTTATGCCAACCTGACCTCAAGCTATGCCGATTTTGTGGGCTATCTGGATGACCGCTTTGTGAGCGAACTGCCGCACCTCTCCGAGGCCTGGGCCACCGCCCCCTACACCGACTACGAGGGGCTGGGGCAGTTTGCGGAAACCTTCAAACTGGTCTTGAGTTCGGGGGTCTATAAACTTGTCCCGACCTCCACCGCCTACGATGTCGACGCCGGGGCGGCGATCAATCTGATTCCGTCGCCCTATTCCGAGTTTGTCGGCTCCGGTAGTTGCGCCTCCAGCGAGAAGGATTGCTTTTATTGGAACCCGGGGGATTCGACCGGGAGCTTTTCCACCAATTCGGCCTCTGCCATCTCCACCCCTTCGGCCGACGGGGCCTCCCTCTGCATCCAGCAAGACAGTGCCTCGCTCGGCCCCCCGGCCGCCTCGTACACCATCGACTCGTCCCATCTCGAGGCGGGCAAGTACTACGCGCTGGGGTATTACGTCTACCAAAGCTCCGCCGTCACCGCCTGGCAGGTAACGCTCTATTCCGTCCTGAACGACAGTTCCAATGTCTACAACTCCGATGTCTCAATCACAAAGGATACCGATGCCACCCCTGCCGCCGGGGACTGGAAATATCACACCTTTATCTTCCGGGTGCCCGATTCCGCCGTCTATTCCAATCCCGCCGTCAACAGGACCTATTTTTTCATGCGAATGCAAAACGGCACCGGCACCGCCTGCCTCGACAAGGTCCAATTGCATGCCCTGGCTCCCCAACTGTTAAACGTCCTTTCCAAACAGGGGATCACCGTCACCAACTCGGCGGGCAACGTGACCTATGCTTCAGGGACGCATTTCACCGCGACAAACCTTTATACCGCGAATTCAGCCCCCGCCGACTATTTCAATTCCACCGGGGGAGGCGGGGTCGGGACAAAGGCTGTCATCAACTGGAATTTTACCGATAGCAACAGCGACGGCGCCGACGACGCCACGGGGCTCCAGGTGAACGACCAGGTCAAGGTGACCTATTCCAGCCTTTTAAAGAACGGCGCCGGCATCGGCTTTGCGTGGTTTCCCGATCCGACGGTTGCCGGATTTGACACCGGGGTTGCGGCCCCCTTTGTCGCCAAGGTTCTGCAGGCCTTCACCCCGCTCTCCCGTCTCCCCCGGTTCGGCTATTATTACGGCGCCACCGAGGTGCGCGGCATCCGGCGCGGGACTTCCACCGGGCAACAGGGGCTCTCCAATGGAGAGTATGCGACAAAGCTGGATAACACCGTCGCCAATTCCGTCGCACAGTCCTATCATCCGGGCCCCGACGAACTCCGTCCCCTCTTCTTTGCCGATAATGCGACCCTGTTTCACAATGGCGATGCGAACTATCAGGTGAACTACAGCGGCCATGCCGGCTCGATGACAGGCGCCAGGGCCTATTGGCCGCCAAACTCGGTGGTCATGCCATGGGGTTCCAAGGATTGCCCCGCCTTTTTCACCGACGAGGTGCACGATTTTTATGTGGATGACTACGGGGCCTCCAACCCCCCAAGGTCTTATTCCTCAATCGGCAACGCCAACTATTACGATACGGGGGACATGAAAAACTGGATGAGCCTGGCCGCCGGGAACTCCGGTATGATGCTGGGGGTGATTGCGACCAACTGGCAGGACCGCTCCGGCAAGAAGGGGTTGATCCAGAACCAAACCGAAACGCGCAATTACCTGAAGGCGGCCTGGGACCCCGGCTATGCGCAGGTGAAGGTTTTTAAAACGGCCGACCGGGCGTCGTATATTTCGGGGGGGGCATTCTCCTCCCTCAAGGCGGATGCCTTCACCTGCGGTTATGCCTATCCCTCTTCGTACAAGTTCGGATCGGTTCTCTTAAGCTCCGGGCAGGAGTGGCAGAGCGGAAGCGTCGATCTTGCGTCGGACCGCGATCAGACGGTGAAGGTGCGGGTCTATGCCCACATCGACAGCGGCGGCGACCCCTCGCCGACGTTATCGGCGCAGATCAACTATTACAACGGCACGGCGAATCAGACCGCCGCGGGGGCCTTTTCAAACGCGAAATGGACGACCTTTTCCTATACCGGCTCGTATGCCGCCATCGAGACCGGCGGGATCGATGTGCCGGGGGCCGATTCGATTCAGATAAAACTCACCGCCTCGGCCTCCGTCCGCATCGACAGCGTGGTTGTCTATCAGGCCACCCCCCCGCTGGATTTTCCCGACTCCCTTTCGGGCAACCCCTATTATCAGGAGTAAAGGAATGATCCTGTTTTTTTATCGCTTGTTGTTTGTCTTTTCGGTTTTGGCGGTTCTTTGTGTCACTTCATCCGCCCTTGCCGCCACCTACACCGTCACCAAAACCGCCGACACCAACGACGGCACCTGCGACTCGGACTGTTCACTCCGTGAGGCGATCACCGCCGCCAACGGGGCCTCCGGCAACACGGTCGAATTCAACATCGACGGCGGCACCGATGGCGGTTGCACCGGCGCCGGCGGCGTCTGCACGATAAGCCCCACCAGCGCCCTCCCTTCCATCACCGCCGCAAGCATGACCATCAACGGCTATACCCAGAACAGCGCCGCGGTGAACTCCGCCGCCTTTCCCAACGCCCTCAACACGACCCTGAAGATCGTCATCAACGGGGCGAGCGCCGGTTCCGTGAGCGGCCTGACGATCAGCAATGTCGCCAACTGCGTGATCAAGGGGCTTGCCATCAACGGATTTGCCGCCAAGGGGATCGTCATCACCGGTTCCTCGGCCACGGGGAACAAAATCCAGGGGAACTTCGTTGGGACGGACGTGACCGGTGAGACGGACTCCGGCAATACCAGCCACGGTGTCTGGATCACCTCCTCCTCAACGGCCAATATTATCGGGACCGACGGCGACGGATCCAATGACAACGCCGAGCGGAACCTTCTCTCCGGCAACAATGCGGCGGGGATCAACATGGACACCAACTGCGGCTCCAATACCATCGCCGGCAATTTCATCGGCACCGACAAGGACGGCACCACCGATTTGGGGAACAGCGGCAACGGGATTGTCACCAATAGCGGCGCCAACAGCAATTTCATCGGCACCGACGGCGACGGGACCTCGGATGCCGTGGAGGGGAATGTCGTCTCGGG
Source organism: Deltaproteobacteria bacterium (assembly GCA_016183175.1). Classification (NCBI taxonomy): domain Bacteria; kingdom Pseudomonadati; phylum Myxococcota; class Myxococcia; species Deltaproteobacteria bacterium. The sequence goes on along the minus strand of JACPFC010000024.1, from coordinate 19,576 downwards.
CAACGACACCAACGGGTTCAACCTCGTCTCCAACAGCAATATTATTGCCGGCAACTTGATCGGCGTGAATGCCGCCGGGACCGGGGCCGTGAAGAACGGCCAAGCGGGGATTTCCATGTCCGGCAACTCTAATCGGATTGGCACCAACGGCGACGGCACAAGCGACACCAACGAGCGGAATGTCATCGGGGGGCACAGCACCTCCCCCAACCGGGGGGTCATCGGGTCGGGGACGGGGGTCATCGTGGCCGGCAACTACATCGGGATCGGAAGCGACGGCTCTACCGATCTCGGCAACAACCGGGGAATCCAGATCCAGGCGGACGGCTGGAGAATCGGGACCAACGGGGACGGCACCGCCGATTCAGCCGAGGCCAACGTCATTTCAGGCAATTCCACCGGCGTCTATGTCGACACCGGCGGGACCAACGCGGTCGTTGCGGGGAACTTGATCGGGCTAAACGCGGCCGGCACGTCCGCCGTGGCCAACGACACGGCGGGGATCGCGGTGATCGCCTCGGCCAACAACAACTCGCGCATCGGCACCAACGCCGATGGCACCGCCGACTCCGCGGAGCGCAACATCATTTCCGGCAACGGCATCGGCATCGGCATCGAAAACGGCGCCACGGGCGTGGTCGTGGCCGGCAATTACATCGGGGTGGATGTCAACGGCAACACCGCCGTCGCCAATACGCAGGGCATTGTACTGGGGAAGTGGGACGGCTCCACGGCCGGAAGCTCCAACCGCATCGGGACAAACGGCGACGGCACCAACGACACAGCCGAGCGGAACGTGATCTCGGGTAACACCACCGGGATCGAAATCACCAACGGCTCCTCCAACACCATCGCGGGAAACTATGTCGGCGTGGGGGCCGACGGGACCACTGATGTGGGGAATGCCGGACACGGGATCACTTTCACCAACAGCGGCGGTTCCAGCAACACAATCGGCGGCGATATCGCGGCCGAGGCGAACACCATCGCCTATAACGGCGATGCCTCCGGCGAGTACGGCGTCCGCGTCGCCGTCGCCGGCTCCGACGGTAACGACATCCTGCGCAACTCCTTTTTCAACAATCAGGACATCGGCATCAAGTTGAACGGCGACGGCGCCAACAACGACCAGGCGGCTCCCTCTATTACCGATCAGGGGACAAGCGGCAGTGACATCACCCTGGTCGGCACTTCCACGGCCTCCGCCACGGTTCAAATCTTTGAGGCCGACTCCAACAGTCAGGAGGGAAAAACCTGGCTGGGAGAGGCGACAGCCAATGGGTCCGGCGACTGGACGTTTACGCTGACAGCCCCCTACAACGAGGACGGACGGATCTTTGTCGCCACCGCCACCGATGCCACCAACGGGACCTCCCAGTTTTCGGCGTCGTTCACGTTGGCAAACACCACGCCGGTGGCCTCAAGCCAGACCGTCACGCCGGACGAGGACACCAGCGTCACGATTACGCTCGGCCTGACTGATGCCGACGGCGACACGCTGACCACGACCATCGTCACACTCCCCGCAAGCGGCGCCCTCTATCAGACCGCCGACGGGGCGACTCTGGGCACGGCGATTACCTCAGCTCCGACAAACGTGACCGACTCAAGCCGAAGGGTCATCTATGTCCCTGTCGCCAACGCCAATGGAAACGGCATCGGCAATTTTACCTTCCGGGGGAGCGACGGCCTGAATACCTCCAACACCGCCACGGTTACGGTCAACGTGACCGCCGTGGCCGACAGCCCCACGGCCGCCGCGCAGACGGTTTCTTTAAACGAAGACACGGCAAAGAGTATTACCCTGGCGGGAAGCGATCCCGACGGCGGCTCCCTGACCTATGCCATCGTTTCCAACCCATCGCACGGAACATTAAGCGGCCTCAATGCCGGCACGGGCGCCGTCACCTACACCCCGACGGCCAACTATAACGGGACTGACGCCTTCAGTTTTTGGGTGTATGACGGCACGACCCACAGCGGGGCGGCCCTGGTGAATTTGACAATTTCAGCCGTCAACGACCCCCCGACAGCCAGTGCCCAGTCGGTGACGGTGACGGAATCCTCCACCGTCATCACCCTTTCGGCCGTGGATGTGGAGAGCAGTTCGCTAACTTTTGCTATTGTGTCGAACCCGTCGCACGGGGCGCTCTCGGCCTTGAACGCCTCTTCCGGGACAGTGACCTACACGCCGACAACCGGTTACGGCGGCTCCGACTCATTTACCTTTAAGGCAAACGACGGGAGTGCCGACAGCAGTACCGCCACGGTGAGACTCACGGTGGATCTATCCTCCGCAACCAATCACCCGCCGTCCGTCTTTGCGGGAACCGATTTCAGCGCCGTCGAGGGGGCGCCGTCGGTCCTGCTTGGCGTCGCCACCGACGAAGACGGGGATTCTCTGACCTACCTGTGGAGCCAGAGTACCGGCCAAACCGTTTCGCTCACAAACACCGACCAGGCGAAGGCGGCCTTCACCGCTCCGGCGCCGGACGGGAGCGGGGATCTGGAATTTGTTTTATCGGTCAGTGACGGGACCGCCACGGCCACCGACAGCGTGAGGGTCCGGCTCGCCCGAAGAAATTTCACCGCGAATGATGCCGCTCTGGTGAACGGAAGGGTCGCGGCGGCAAGCGGGGGGATGGTGATCACCCGCGAAGAGGGGGTTGACTACAAGGGGCGGGAGGCCACGGCGATCGACCTCGGAGGCGGCTCGGTTCTCTACTCCAGCGGCTCCATGCCGGTGGGGGTTGTGACCCTCGAAAACGCGATTGTGGCGGCAGACCCCGGATGGCGCAACAATGCCGGTGTGGTGGTCATGATCGACCCGGCGGTTTTGGATGAAGGGACCGTCATCGATCTCAACAATCCAAAATTCGCCGAAAAGGGGGGGGTCATTGCCTCCTACGGCAACCAAGACGGAAATTTGTTTGGCTATGTGGTCAAGACAGCCGACGTGGATGGGGACGGCTCTTCCGAAATTCTCGCTCTGGCCCCCGGGACCAGCTACGGAACGCTGTATGTGTTGAGCGGCGACAATCTGGAAACCCGTAACATGGTGCTGGGTTCCGCCTCCGAGGAATTGAAGACATCGGTCCTGTTCACCACCGACGTCAACGGCGCCGACGGGGATGATCTGTTGATCGGCCTCTCAACAGGGGGCGGCGCGGCTCTCACCTCCTCCAAAGGTGACCGGCTTTTGGCCAGTGTCAGCCCTTCGGCCTCTGTCTGGAACGGCATTTTGGGAGGGAGCGATCTCCCCACCGTGTACGATCTCTCTGCCGTTGAGGCCGATTTTGTGGTGACCGCGGAGGGGGAGGTGGCCAGCGCCGACGGAGGCGATCTGGACGGGAGCGGGAGCGAGGATCTGGTCTTGTCCGCCTCCGGGGAGTTTGGCGTCGATGTGATCTTCGGGAGCTCGGCGGTGGGGGACAGCGTGACCTCCCTTTCTTCCGCAAACCGGTTGACCACGGCGGATTCAAGCCTTGGCCCCAACGACAGCGCCGCGGTGGGGGATGTCACCGGCGACGGCTATGACGACATCGTCCTCGGTTTTTCAACGGCGGTTGGAGGGAAGGGAAAGATTGTCGTTGTGCCGGGGCGATCGAGCTGGGACGCAAACGCCTACGACATCGACTATGGCATCGCAATCAACGGTCTTTCCGGCGACGCGATCGGGGAGTGGCTGATTCTGGATGACGCGGACGGCGACGGCGTTGTCGACATCTACACCAACGCGGGGACTTCAGGCGATTCCTATCTCATCACCCTCGGCAGTCTCATCGACGAGGAGGCCGGCGGGAGCGGCGGCGGATCGGATGAAGAGGGGGGACATCTTGGCCCCGGCGGCTTTGGCGGTTGTTCGCTGAACAATCGATCGGCAACAATTCGGTCTCGGCGTCTGCTTTCGTCCGCCAATACTTCGTGGCGGATCGCGGTTTTTTTAATCGCCACTTTGATTTATTCGTTGTGGCTTAGATTGCTCCGGTTGGCGATGTTTACTAAGGTTCGCTCAGACAGCCGATGGAACCTCAAGACATCCACCAAGACCGAATTGTTGCCGGTAAAGATCTCCCTTTTCATTTTTTTTGTACTTACTCTCATCTCCTGCGGCTCCGCGCGCATTCCGGGGAGTGGGGACGAGGCGGAGGAAGGGGGCGCGGGAGGGAGCCTCCCCGAAGAGGGAGAGGTTTTTCTCACACTGACCGGAAAGATCACCCAGCCGACCGTTGATGCAGAGTTGGAGGCGTTGTCAAAAGGGATGAAGGGGCTCATCCCCCGCGGGTTTGCGGTCAAGCGGGCCACCGCCTCCCCCAATGTTGCCTGCAGTGTCTACGATCTGGGCGGGGCTTACCTCGGAGGGGTGACCACCGGCGAGACCGGCGATTTTGCGACGACCGTTGCCGTATCGGATACAAGCGATGACGCCACGGCCCGGATCGTCGTCAGTTGCGAAAACGGGATTCATAATTTTGCCGAGACCAGCCTCACCGAGGCGGATCTTTCTGCGGGCTCCGCCGATGGGTGGATGACTGGAGCGGTTGGGGGGAGGACTATTCCGGTGAGGTCATCAGCCGGGACATGGGGTGCCTCTTTGCCATGAACAAGGCCATCTTTTCCGCCGCAGAGGAGGAGGATGGGGGCCTCTCCGACGACAACGCGGTCATCAAAAATGTGGTGGAGGGCTTCATGGCTGACGGGGGGAAGCCGGAGGATGCGGGAGAGGAGGATTGGCCGGCCCTTATTCATCATGTGCTCGACGGGAGCGCGGGGGATGGCTGGGAGAATATGGTTGAATCGGCCGCCGATGTCGATGACGCGATCGACGTTCCCGAATTTTTGGAAAAATACGACGCCGCCTCGCGGGCCTTTGGGGCCGTATCCGGCACTCTTGCGGAACAGATTGACGCCCTTTACGCCGATTCCGAGACAGCCGGCGACACGACAACCTTTGAGGTCTGTTCGGGTATCGAGAGCGGAACTTACGAGGCAAAGGCAGTCGTGGGCCCCATGCTTGTGGCCGAGGATGAAGAGGAGTTTTCCACCGCCTACGGGAGCCCCGAGGGTCTGCGGCTCCACTTCAATCTGTTGAAAAACTGCCGGGAGGAAGGGACCTGTCGGGACATGGCGGACAAACCTTCCGCCTTTCTCGGATTCATGGCCGGTTTTTCGGGGAATTATTCGGGGGTCTTTGGCGCGGGGACAACACCGGATGAAAACGTCGTCAAGGGGATGTTCCGGATCGCCGAAAACTGCACGGGCGTTTCCGCCGGAAATATCCGGGTCTGTGCGGAGGGAATGCACACGGCGGTCTATCAGGGGGACGGCTGGTCGGCCTTCCAGAATTCCGGCGGCCAGTTTGACGGGACCAAGTTGAACCTCTGGGGGGACTACTGGACCCGTCAGGCAGAGATTGGAATCGACAGCATGACGGCCGCCTTCAACCGGATGGACGGCGAAATCTCGGGGACAACCGGCACGCTGAATACCTGCATCAGCTATCTCTTAAGCCGGGGGATCTATGATACGGGCGCCTGCTCTCTGGGGCGTTTCTTCGGTTCGTACGCGACCAGCCTCAAACAGACCGGCAACACCTTGGGGTTTGAAGACCCTCCCACCATGGTCTCTGCCTTGCTTGCGACCGGACAGAACCTTTTCGGCTTTGAGGCGACCGATGGCGTCACCGGCGACGACGATTCCGGCTATTACTGGCCGCAGTTGATCGACCTTCTGGAAGAGGCGCGCGGGACCGACCTGAAAATCTTTGCCACCTTGAGGGAAAAGCATCTGACCGGAACCACCGCAAACCGGTGGGGTGTTTCGGGGAACAGCACAACCGCGCAGTGGGCGGCGGCGCAAGTGGCCGCGGCGGCGGAATTGGGGGGATTGTCCGTCGACTATCCCAATCTTGTCGGTTTTACCATCGACGACTTCAGCGGCTACCCCTGCACCGTGGAGGATGAGGACTATTCCACCTGGTCGGGCGACGGTTGCTACAGCCGCGCACAGATTCGGGCGATCACCAATGCCGCCCACAGCGCCAACCCGAATTTCAAGTTCTGGCCGACTGTTTATTATCCACACCTGCCGTGGCATATCGTCCCGGCGCACGCCCTGGGGACCCCCTACGGAGTCCGGTTGTATTCGGATGAATATGCCACGGTTAAATACATCTTCACCCTCTCCTCTCTGCCTGCGACAGCCATCCTGAAATTTCATGCCGCAGACACCAACACCGAGGACATCGACTATGTGGATATGCTCCGCAAGAGCCTTATCATCAACAGCCAGACGGTTTATGACCAGTCGATGCGGGGGGACCAGCATGTCGAGACATATAACGCCAATATCGCCTCTTACCTGCAGGCGGGCGCCAACACGATTGCCTTCAAAGTCTCCTCCACCAGCGACTCCAATATCTACCATCACAAGATGTATTATATCTGGGATGTCTTACTCACGGTGGACGGCGTGGCCTTCACCTCATGGAACCCGGTCTATTCCAAAAAAGAATCCACCGCCTCTTACACCAACCTCGACAACGTGTCGGTGACCAATGCGGGAAAGGTTTTTGCCAAATCGACCGCCAATTATGTGATCACCTCGGATATCGACGGAATCCTCGCCCCGTTCCCGGCGGCCGGCGGCTTTTATTCCGCCGTCCCTTACGCCGACCTTGTCGCCAAAACCAAGTCGGCCCTTGGCGACCGGGATCTGATTACGGTCAACTACGGCATGATGTGGGGGACCGCCATCAGCAATCCGGTTCTCGACGCGCAAATCCGCGCCAATGCCCTGGTTGCCGACGGGATCGTCGTCTGGAATTTTCCCCTCCCCTTTTATCAGTTGGGAACACAGGGGGGGATATTCCAGCAGTATGCCTCCGACAATCCGTCTTTTAATCTCATGAGTTTTTTTCCGGGAAATCAGCAGGGGCTTGAGGGGTGGTATCAGAAGTGGACGACGAAAGAGAGGCTCTCCGGCGCCGTCACCGTCAAGGTGAAAGACGACCGGACCTCCGATTATTCTACCGACTATTTTGTCAAAACGCTCTATTCGCCGGACACGGGGACAATTTACTACCAGGATGCCATCGGCGGCAACGAGGGGACCGAAACAGTGACGATCAACCTCGGTTCCACCCCCGTTCTGCTTGCGCTCAAGGTCGATGAAACCGACGGCGTCGGCAATTTTCCCACCAAAATATGGTTCCATGTGACCAACTCTTCCGGCGCCCCCCTGGTCTCTACTGATTTTGATTTTGTGAGCGGCACGACCAACAACAATATCGTCCAGACCTACAACACCCTAAAGGATGCCTTTTTGGGATTGTGGTAGAACAAACCTGTTTTTGCGGTTTTTTTACGACCGGCGGGGTTTGAGGGAGGGAAAAACCTCCATTCCGACACGGTCCACATGCTCGCGCAGGGCCTGATTGTCGATTGCATCGTAGATAACCAGATCGAGCTTCCAGGGAAGATAAAGCCTGTCGTAATCCATTTCGATGCGGGTTAAATCGTTGTGCGTTATTCGATCGCCCTTGAGCGCGATGTCGATGTCGGAACCGTCGCGTTGCGTCCCCTTGGCCCGCGGGCCGAACAGTATCGCCCCCCGCACGCTTGGATAATTTTTGAAAATGGCGCAGATTTTCTGCAGGTGGGTTGCGTCAATGCCTGGAACTTTGCTCATAGCCGTTCGAGTGTTTTCTTGAGGTTTCCAAGGGCCTGCGCAAACTCGTTTTTGGCTTTGCCGTAGACGGTCGTGAAGACTTTTTCATCATACAAATGGGACGCCTCGTTGCGCGCCCTCAACATTTCCATCCACAACACGCCGTCGTCGATCAATCCATCCTGAAAGGACTGCTCCAAAACCGGCTTGGGCCCCCGGATAGCCTCATAACCGCGCTCCTGGAGGATGTCCTGAAGGCATTTCCAGGCCAACTCAAAGGTATATTCAAACCGCTGAATCAATCCCTCCTGGGCAAGACGATCCAGAGTGTTCGTCTTTACCGCCTGTTCAAACTGCTCCAGGGCTTTGCTGAAATTTGAAAACCGCTGTTTCCAGCGCACGTCCTGTGACGGCATATAACTGCCCTTATAGCCCAATAGTTGGAGGAATCAAGTTGAACCTTGGAGGGGGGGCTTGACAACAGCCCCAGGAAACCTATATTCCTCCCCGCTCATCAAATAATGACCCCACCCTTAACCCTCCCCTTGAATTAAGGGGGGAGGATCAAGGAGGGGTTAATATCATTGGAGGAATAACCATGGCAGGCAAAAAACTTAAACTTCGTCCTCTTCACGACCGGCTTCTGGTCAAGCGGCTCTCGGAAGAGGAAAAAACCAAAGGGGGGATCATCATCCCCGATACGGCGAAAGAAAAGCCGCAGGAAGGGCAAGTGATCGCCGTCGGAAACGGCAAAATCCTCGAAGACGGCAAAAAGGTCCCGCTCGATGTCAAGGTGGGGGACAAAATCCTCTTCTCCAAATACTCGGGCAACGAGGTCAAAGTTGAGGGGGAAGAATATCTCATCCTGCGCGAAGACGACGTGCAGGCGATAGTAGAATAGTGTAAGGGCGTACGGCTGTACGCCCCTACGGATATCCAACATTAAGGAGGAAAATCATCATGGCAAAAATCATTCTTTTTGACGAACAGGCGCGCCAGAAAATTTTAACCGGCGTGAATGTTCTGGCCAATGCGGTCAAGGTGACCCTTGGCCCCAAGGGGCGCAATGTCGTCCTCGAAAAATCGTTCGGCTCCCCCACCGTCACCAAGGACGGCGTCACGGTGGCCAAGGAGATCGACCTGGAAGACAAGTTCGAAAACATGGGGGCACAGATGGTGAAGGAGGTGGCTTCAAAAACCTCCGACAACGCCGGCGACGGCACCACCACCGCCACGGTTCTGGCCCAGGCCATCTACCGGGAGGGCTCCAAGCTGGTCACCGCCGGGGCCAACCCGATGGGGATCAAGCGGGGCATCGACAAGGCGGTCGGCGCCATCGTCGATGAACTCAAAAAACTCACCAAGCCCACCAAAGACCGGAAAGAAATCGCCCAGGTCGGCACCATCTCGGCCAACAACGACGAGACCATCGGCAACATTATTGCCGAGGCGATGGACAAGGTCGGCAAGGAAGGGGTCATTACGGTGGAGGAGGCCAAGGGGATGGATACCACCCTTGAAGTGGTCGAAGGGATGCAGTTTGACCGCGGCTATCTTTCGCCCTACTTTGTGACCGATGCTGAACGGATGGAGTGCGTTCTGGAAGAGCCGCTCATCCTCATCAACGAAAAGAAAATCTCCAATATGAAAGAGTTGCTCCCCGTTCTGGAGCAGATCGCCAAGCTGGGCAAGCCGCTCCTTATTATCGCCGAAGAGGTGGAGGGGGAGGCTCTGGCCACGCTGGTGGTCAACAAACTGCGCGGCACCCTGCAGGTCTGCGCGGTGAAGGCCCCCGGATTCGGCGACCGCCGCAAGGCGATGCTCGAGGATATCGGCATCCTGACCGGCGGCAAGATGATCGCCGAAGAGCTGGGGATCAAGCTCGAAGGGGTTGAACTGAAGGATCTGGGGCGGGCCAAGAGGGTGACCATCGACAAAGAGAACACAACGATTGTGGATGGCGCCGGAAAGAAGGCCGACCTCGAGGGACGGGTGAAACAGATCCGCGCTCAAATTGAAGAGACCACATCAGACTACGATAAAGAGAAACTCCAGGAGCGCTTGGCCAAGCTGGTCGGCGGCGTTGCCGTCATTAATGTCGGGGCGGCCACCGAAACCGAGATGAAGGAAAAGAAGGCCCGCGTCGAGGACGCCCTCCATGCCACCCGTGCGGCGGTGGAAGAGGGGATCGTTCCGGGAGGGGGCGTGGCCTTTATTCGAAGCATCTCCGCGCTGGAAAAGGTGAAGCCGGGAGACGCGGACGAAAAATTCGGCATCGATATCGTCCGCCGGTCGCTGGAAGAGCCGATCCGGCAGATTGCGGTCAACGCCGGCGTGGAAGGGGCCATCGTTGTCGAAGAGGTTAAAAAGAACCAGGGGGCCTGGGGCTTCAATGCTCAAACGGAGAAGTATGAAGACCTCCTGAAGGCGGGAGTCATCGACCCGACCAAGGTCGCCCGCACGGCCCTTCAAAACGCGGCCTCCGTGGCCTCGCTCATGATCACCACCGAGGCGATTGTGGCCGAAAAGCCGGAGGAGAAGAAGGCGTCAATGCCGGGCATGGGGGGCCATGGCGGCATGGGCGGCGGGATGGGAGATATGATGTAGGGCATCCGCCTCAGGCGGACCAAATTCCAAAAAAGCCCGGGGTTCGAAAGAGCTCCGGGTTTTTTATTTCAACATATGCTCGATTTTGTGGACAAGTGTTGCGACATGGAAGGGTTTCGTCACATAATCGTCCGCCCCGTATTGCAGGCCTTTCAGCCGGTCGTTCTGTGTGTCTTTGGCCGAGAGCATGAGAATCAAGGTGTCTTTGAGCGAGGCGTCGGCGCGGATCTTTTCGCAAAGCTCGATGCCGCTCATCTCGGGCATCATGATATCGAGGATAATCAGGTCGGGCCGGTCGCTTTGGATTTTCTCCCACGCCCGGGGACCATCCTCGGCCGAGTCGAGGGTGTAATGCCTTGGGGCCAGGACAGTTGCGAGCATCTTGTGCACCTGCGGGTCGTCGTCGACGATGAGGATTTTCTTTGGCCGGCCGGTCATTCACCATTGCCTACCAGAAGAGCCGGCTCGATGACAAGCGCTGGTTCTTTAATCGACATTGCGGGTTTCACCGGTGCCGACGAGCTGGCGGAACACCTCGTCAAACCGCGAAAGCCATTGCGCCTCGGCGGGGTCTTCCAGAAACCGGCCGACGTCCTTCAAAATGACCGCCGGTTTGGCCTTGGCTGTGCATTCGGCCACGGCCTTCATCGCCGTCCCCCTGTCTTTGAACTTTTTTCCCTTTCCGCTGCGGTTTAAGTAGGCGAGATTCAGCTCCGTTTTCCGGCTCAAATACCAGATGAGGTCGTAGTAGTCCCGTCCCCGGGCGTAAGGACGGTGGAGAATGGCCAGCACCTTTCCGGCAAAGAGCGTGGGAAGGGTGTGCTTTAAGATTGGAAAGATCTCCTGAAAGCTGTTGACAAAAAAACTCTCCCGCTCGTCTTTTTTTAATAAAGGGGGCCGGACGTCAACCTCGATTTTGATGTGAAGTTTCTGGTCTTTTTCGAATCCCCTCAAACCCAGGGCCCCACCCAGGCCGGCAAAACGAAAAAACCCCTTCTGAACGATTTTGTCTTCGCTCACCGTGGAATCGACATCAAAACCGGTCAGGCGCAGTTCTTTGTGAATCAAATCCATCAGGGTGGAAAACCGCCAGGGGACCTTTTTGTCATCGAGGCTGAAGTCGAGGTCTTCCGAGTAACGTTTGGTCCCGTGGCAGATCCTCAAGGCGGTCCCCCCCATAAAGGACACAGCCGCCCCAAAGCGGGACTGAAAGACAAATTTAAGAATAAGGACCTGCAGATACTCCCGGACCGTATTCAAAAGCTCCTGTTCGGTGGGAGGACGGGTCCGCAAGCGGAGTTCTTCAACTATTTTTTCTAGTCTTTCCATTTTTTACAAAAGATCAAGAAAGATCGAAGCAGGTATTTCACCTTTTCGGGAAAAAACGCCGCATATCGTTTCAATTTTTTAAAATCCAGCTCTTTCGTGTTCTGAAACCGCAGGTCCCGCCAAAATGCCGTCTCGGCCTCAAGCCGGTGCCGGTAGAGGTAGAAATAATCCAGAAGGACCTTTTCCCTCTCCCCCAAGAGTGTTTGAGGATCAAACCCCCAAAAAAGCCCCTTCTGGATTTTGTGATAGATAAACCGGCCGTAAGGATTAGTGAAGTCCCGTGAAATGCGGGGGGTGACAAGGGTGACGGCGAAAGGGATATCCGGCAGAAGACCGTGGAGGTTCAAGGCATATTCCAGGCTGATATAACAGGGGGCATAGAGCGCCCCCGCCACGAAAGCCTTGTCCGAAATTTTTTCGGGAAAGCAATAAAGCCCCCTTTTAAGCCTTAAAATCTCGCCCCGCCTCCCCCACTGGTGGAGCTGGAGGGTCAATTGACCAAGCGAGGTCCGCCACCCGACGCGGTGGGCCTCCGCCAGCGTAAAGCAGGGCTTGACCATCTTTTTTCTGAATTCGGATAGTTTCATTTAATTATATTTTATTATAATTAAATGAAACGCTTAGTCAAGGTGGAAGGCCCGCTACTTCTGCGCGGTGTAGTCGTAGACGCCTCGGCCGCTCTTGCGGCCAAGCCAGCCCGATTCGACATATTTGCGAAGCAGAGGACAGGGGCGGTATTTGTCCTCCCCTAAATCGCGATGGAGCACTTCCATCGCCGCAAGGGTCACGTCGAGACCGACAAAATCGCCAAGCGTTAAGGGCCCCATCGGATGGTTGGCCCCCAACTGCATCACCGAATCGATGGTCTTTGCATCGGCAATTCCTTCCTGAAGGACATAGAAGGCTTCGTTGACAAGAGGCAGAAGAAGACGATTGACGGCAAACCCCGGAGAATCCTTGATGCCGGCCGGTGTCTTGCCCAACGCCACGGCGACATCCCATGCAGTCTTGAAGGTTTCGTCGGAGGTCTGCAGGCCGCGGATAATTTCCACCAGCCTCATCACCGGCACCGGATTGAAAAAGTGCATCCCGACGAATTTTGCCGGGCGGTGGCTGGCGGCGGCCAAGAGGGTAATGGACACCGAGGAGGTGTTGGTCGCCAGAACTGTGTCCTTTTTTGTCCCCCGGTTCAGTTCCGCAAAAAGGTCCTGTTTTATTTTGACGCTTTCGGTAACCGCTTCGATGACAAGATCGCAATCCTTTATATCAGCAAGCGATTTGCAGATATGGATTTTCCTTTTGGCTGTTTCGACGACATCGGCGGCCATCTTCCCTTTTTCAACCAGTTTGCCCCAAGAGGCCTCGATTTTGCCCAAACCTTTTCGGGCCAGTTCTTCACTGATATCTCCCAGCCAAACCTCAAAGCCCGACTGGGCCGCAACCGAAGCAATCCCGTGCCCCATGGTCCCCGCCCCGACAATTCCGATTGTTTTGATTTGCATATCTCCTCCTGATTTGGTCTGATCTGCCAGCCGGAAGAAAAGAAGTCAACCTGAAAACCCGGAGGGGGGGCTCTGTGACATCTGGCAGTCAGCGGCAACGAAGGTGAAAGGGCAAAGCAACTTGTCATTGGCCACAAAACAATCCAAGCGGAACTTGCAAAGAGTTATCGGCTTGAGTAGCTGACGCCAGTGGAACAGAGCCTCCCCTCCGGAAGTTGTATGACGCAGTCGTTTAAATATCTGGTTTATGACATCGAGTCGATCGTCAACAAGCCGCTCTTAAAAAAAGTCCTCTATTCCGCCGAGCCGATCACGGACGATGAAGCCTGCGAGCGGCATAGGGCCGAGCTGGCCAAGGATAACCAGCAATTTGTCAACGCCGCCTTTCACCAGCCGGTCTCTCTGGCCGCCGTGGCGGTGAAGGATGATAAAAATCCACCGGCTCGATTGTCCGCGCCTTTTGGGATCTCTACAACAAACAAAAGCCGATCCTCGTCGACTACAACGGCAAGGGTTACGACGTCCGCCTTTTGGAACTCTGGGCCTTTCAGATGGGTGTCACCATCGATCAGCGGCATTTTGCCCAATATGGACCAAGGTACCGCTTTTCCGTAGAACATATCGACCTGCAGGAATTCATGAACAACCACGCCGCCATCCGATACAAGGGGGGGCTCGATCTGCTGGCCAAGCTTCTGGGCAAACCGGGAAAGATGGAAACGAAAGGGGACATGGTTCAGGAGATGTGTGAAAAGGGGGAAAGGTTTCAGATTGACGACTACTGCCTCTGCGACGCGATGGACACCTATTTTGTTTTTTTAAGGACGCGGGTGATGACCGGGGAGCTGACGCTCGATCGCGAACACGAGCTTGTGGCCCAGGCCAAAAAACTTCTGGAAGAAAAGAGGGAAAAAGAGGGGTATTTCAAATCCTACCTTGAAAACTTCGGGGAGTGGAGCCCGGAAACGTAGGTTTGTTTCGTCGAAAGGAATGAGGGTATGGTTATTCGGCCTCTAACGAAAGACTATTTTGAAAAAATGGCGGGTTTTTTGAAAACCGGCGGACGGGTGACAAAAAACCTGTTGGAAACCCGGAAGCAAAATCGGATCAGGGAGGAAACTGAGGAAAAGTCTATACCATCACCAAAAAAGAAAAAGGAGAAGTCACAGCCGAGAAAGTCATGAAAGTGCTCGACAGTTTTCCCATAGAGGTCGTGGATGTGGACAAAACTTTGGCCAAGCAAGCGGGCGCCTACAAGGCGGAAAAAAAATGTCTTACGCGGATTGTTTTGCCGCCGCGCTGGCAAAAATGAAGAAGGCGGAATTAATCACGGGGGACAAGGAATTCAAGGAAGTTGAGGGGGATATCAAGATTCTTTGACTTTAACAGGTTTGTTTGTGAGTACAGACTACTAAGCGTAAGAAAATGATCACCTCCAATCATCATTTGTCTGTAACCCATCAATGCCGATTGCTCGGTTGTCGTGATCATCGATTTATTACCGGAAACGGCTGTTTTGGAAGAGAACCTGACTTTGATGCGACGGATGGACGAGTTGCACCTGGAACACCCTTTTTACTTCCGAGGGCGTAAGAAGCAACTACGCCGGGAGGCGATTTCCTGAATATTTAAGTCGATTTTCGATTAAAAACTTTGTAGGTTGGGGCAAATAATGGCAACAGCGAAGCTCGCCAATCAAGTTAATGAATATAGTGGTATTGAGACAAATTTTGATGTCTCTTTTGCTACTCGCCTGGCTCTCCGTGAGAAGCAAATTCAACAGAACTACAGACCGATTATTGGCATTCATAAATGGTTCGCGAGACGCCCTGGAACGATATTTCGATCGTTGTTAATTTCGGAGTTTGGCGACCATGGCACTCTTGAACAGGACTTTTGGAAACCGCATGATTTTCGCGGCGTGATCGCTGATCCTTTTATGGGTGGAGGAACCCCAATTTTTGAGGCTAATCGACTTGGATTTCACGTTGTTGGTGCTGATGTTAATCCGATGGCTTTTTGGATAGTGCGTCAAGCTCTTGCAAAACTGGACTTGGACCAATTCCGAAAAACGGCAGAAATTGTACTTGCAGATATCGAGAGCGAAATTGGCGAATTCTATGTAACCAAGTGTATGAAGTGCCGCTCAGATGCTGATGTAAAGTATTTCTTGTGGGTAAAAACAGCAGAGTGTCCAACTTGTGGAACAAAAAACGATCTCTTTCCTGGCTATCTACTGGCGGAAAATAAACGTCATCCCTTAAATGTTTTGGTGTGCAAATATTGCGGTGAACTGAATGAGTATGAGAAAATTCCAACCCGAGAATTTCCACAAAAATGCGCATCTTGTAATAAGAAGATGCATGTCGAGGGGAATTGTAGACGGGAAAAGGCTGAATGCCAAAACTGCAATGAAGTTTTTCTTCCTCTTAGCAAGGGGCAAGAGAATCCACTTCAGCATAGAATCTGGGCGATAGAATATCACTGCCAACAATGCAAGCCTAACCATGTTGGCCGTTTCTTTAAGAGTCCCGATAAGTGGGATCTTGAGAAGATCGGAAGAGCATCGCTAAAGTTAAAAAAAACCCGGGGACTGCCGATCCCTGACGATGCCATTCCCGCGGGTGATGAAACAGATCGCCTTCACCGCTGGGGCTACAAATTTTATCGTGAGATGTTCAATGAGCGCCAGCTCCTTGGTCTCGGGCTTTTGCTTAGGCGCATAATTAAGGTACAGTCTGTCGAATGCAGGCAAGCTCTTCTGACAGTTTTTTCCGACATTCTTCGATATCAAAATATGCTTTGTCGCTATGATACCTATGCGCTGAAGTGCCAGGATATCTTTAGCGTACATGGCTTTCCTATAGGATTAGTTCAATGCGAGAATAACTTACTTGGTATCCCGAAGATAGGATCGGGCGCTTTCCGACACTTTATTGAGAAGTATATTCGAGCAAAGGATTATTGTGAGCATCCGTTTGAAACTAAGCAAGATGGAGCCACGAAAACGATTGTTCCGATTATAGGGGAACAAATTAATGCTGAGTTTGTTAGCACTTTTCCAAATGGCACTTCGCGCCAAGCCAAGCTACTCGCTGTGCCCGCCTGGGAAATGCCTGTTCCTCAAGAGTCGCTGGACGGCGTATTCACTGATCCACCATATTTTGATAATGTTCAGTACGCTGAACTAATGGATTTCTGTTTTACGTGGCTTCGCATTGGACTCAAGAAAGAGTTTCCCGAATTCGATAAAAAAACAACGAGGACTCAGGACGAATTAACAGGAAATGTAACTCTCGGCCGAGGTCTTCATCATTTTACCGAAGGGCTCACAAAAGTTTTTAGTCACTATGCTGCAGCACTCAAACCAAATGCTCCCTTCGTATTTACCTATCACCACAATGACGCTAGGGCTTATTTGCCGCTGGTTGTAGCAATACTCGATGCTAGTCTTGACTGTACAGCCACCTTGCCTGCGGCAGCAGAGATGAACGCTTCCATGCATATTGCTGGAACAAATTCTTCGGTGTTAGATTCTGTGTTCGTTTGCCGCCAAGTTCATCGCATTGCCGGTGTTCAAAAGCAGATAAATGTTACTATCGAAGCCGTTAATGATATAGAGCGGTCTCTCGATCGTGATATTGCTGAAATGCAGAAGGCCAACCTTCGTATTTCGCTTGGAGATAAGCGCTGTCTCGTGGCAGGCCACATAGCGAGACTGTCAATTAATTTACTCTATCCCGTTTGGGATACAAGTCTGCTTCTCGATGAACGGATGCGATTAGCCGAGAGAACTCTAGATAGACTCTCAAAGCACCTTGAAACAAGAAAGATTGGTGGCCAAAGTACCTTCCTCATTTAATCTTGGATCATAAGACGAAGAACTTTATGCAGCGTCCGTTTGAATTACCCCCTAAAGAACTTAGTAAGCACCTTGATGAGATGGTTGAAGTCACCTTTAGTGACCTAGAATCACAATTTTTAATCTTGCCGAAGGGAAAAGGTTTTATTGAGTATGGTGATTTTCAAAAAGCTTATGAAATTCTGAAGAGACATACTTCCGCCTTTAATAGGTTTAATAATAAGACTATTTGGGCCGCTTTGAGAGAGGATGCCCTCAGTTTCTTGGTTCTCCGAACCATTCTAGGCATGTCACCGCCTGAGTGGGCCGACTTGGCACAGAGCGATTTGGATAGTGATGTTGATATGGGATGTGCGCGTAGCCTCGACACCAGAGTGAGACGCGACCACAAATATTTCGCCGAAATAAAGACGGCTTCGGTGACCTATAAACGAGCTGAAGCTCTTGTTTCTGTTGCAATTGATTATGTTTCGCGCGGCGCACCAGTTGGTGTGGAAGATACCGTACATCGGCTTGCAAAGGCTGATACCGAGCAAGGGCTGATTTCACTGCGACACGTTTCTGCCACACATGTTCCATATGCCATATTGCTGTATGAACGTTATCTTGGGCGACCATTTGCCAGTCACAGGGATTCTGTTTCTGGCTTAGTTGGTGACATTATGGAGAGCGCTATCGAAGAACGTCTGACCCGTGCAAAAATCACATTTCGAAAGACAGGAAGGGCCGAACGAATAAAGGGCTTTGCTCAAGCACCAGACTTTTTCGTGCCGACAGAGTTTTCTCCTTCCGTAATTATCGAGGCAAAGATCACAGGTGATGATGGTACGGCACGTGACAAGGTAGCACGAATTCTTAGACTCGCCTCAATGAGAGACGAACGTGATCGGAAAGATGGAGAATCCTTCCAATTGGTTGCCTGCATCGATGGGAGAGGATTCGGCGTCAGGCGTCAAGACATGCGGGATATGCTCACCGCGACGAAAGGAAAAGTATTTACGCTTGCCACATTAGATCATCTTATTCCCAATACTGATATCAGGAATTTTCTACCAACATAATTGATAGTGGTACAGTTTCAATCCTTTAAAAGTCCCACGATTTCTTCCAAGGTTAAACACGATCCGAAATTCCCGCCTCCATTCGGTCCCAGATATGCAAGCATTTTTTAAAATAATACTTGCTTTAATATGGAAAATGTGTAAAAAAGAAAGCATAATAATTGGAGGTGCTTAAAATGGAGAATGGGACAAAAAGAAGTGCTAAGGCTAAGGGCGGGCTAGCAAGGGCCAAAAATCTGTCTCCGGAAAAACGTTCGGAAATAGCTACGATTGCAGCAAAGGCGAGATGGGCAGTGCCAAGACCTGAAAATGTAAATCACCCTCGTGTGTTGGAAAGTTTTAGGAGCGAGTTGGATTTGGCGGGAATTAAAATACCGTGCGCTATAGTAGAGGGCCCTAACGGAATTCAGCGTGTTCTTACAGAAAATGGAATTACTCTCGCTATTTTAGGATCTAGAAGCGGGGCCTCAAAGCGCCTTAAAAAAACTTTGGAGGAAGAAGGGGCCCCTACCCCCCTTTTTATTGCGCCAAGACAGCTATTACCCTTTATTGATGAGGAATTAAAGCAAGGACCGCTTAAACCTATAGACTATTTAGATGGGGATAGGCTTGTCCGTGGCTATGAAGCATCGATTCTTCCAGCAATCTGCAATGTTTGGCTTAGAGCCCGTGAAGCAGGGGCCCTTCAGACCCAACAATTAGCAAAAGCTCAGAAGGCAGAAATTCTAACACGGGCCTTGGCTGAAACGGGTATTGTTGCTCTTGTTGATGAAGCAACCGGATACCAGTCGGTAAGACCTCAAAATGCCCTTCAAGAATATCTAAAACTTCTTATCCGCGAACAATTGGCTGTATGGGTTAAGAAATTCCCCGACGAATTCTTCGAAAACATTTATAAAATTAAAGGATGGCAATGGCCAGGCATGAAAAAAAATCGATATTCTGTTGTTGGTAAATATATTCGTGACTTGGTCTATGAAAGGTTAGCACCTGGAGTATTAAAGGAGCTTGAACAAAAGTCTCCGAAAGATGAAAAAGGACAGCGTCCTAATAAGCTCCATCAATGGTTAACGGATGATATTGGAGATCCGATGCTTGCAAATCATTTGCACACCTTAATTATGTTTCAGCGTGTGGCTTTAGCTAATGGGTATGGATGGAACCGTTTTCTTCATATGGTAGATCAGGCAATGACAAAGAAAGGTCAAAATCTTGAGTTGCCGTTAACTAATTCGCTTGACTCCAACGAGTCCTAGCAACTTTTTTCGTAATTTTTGACCGTTTCTTTTTGGTAAATTCATTTGTAGCCTATTGAAATGTACGCCCGGGCACAAATGGGCGGCGGAGAGATAGATTAAACCAAATGACAAGCGGCTTCTTGATGAGGGCCGATCGGGCGGAGTTTGGGAATTTCCACGCGGCACCGGTCGACGGCAATCGGACACCGGGTGTGAAAGACGCATCCGGTCGGCGGATTGATCGGCGAGGGGACGTCCCCCTTTAAGATGATCCGTTCCTTCTTTACGTTCGGATCGGGAACGGGAATG
>JACPFC010000023.1 GCA_016183175.1 Deltaproteobacteria bacterium | reverse complement strand
GCGGGCAGAGGGGCGACCTTGAGGCCTCGGTCGACCGGCTCGAGCGGCTGATCCAGAAGGTCAACCGGACGACGCGGGAGCGGTTTCTCGAGACCTTCAACAGGGTAAACGAAAAGTTCGAGGCCCTCTTTCCCAGGCTGTTCAACGGCGGCAAGGCAAAGCTTCTGCTCACCGACGAAAACAATCTGCTGGAGACCGGCGTGGAGATCGTGGCCCAGCCCCCGGGCAAAAAGCTCCAGTCGGTGGGCCTCCTCTCCGGAGGCGAAAAGGCGCTCACGGCGGTGAGCCTTATTTTTTCCATCTTCCAGTTCAAGCCATCCCCCTTCTGCATCCTCGATGAAGTCGATGCCCCGCTGGACGACGCCAATGTGGAGCGCTACAACGATTTGATCCGCGACATGACCGCCAGAACGCAGTTCATCGTCATCACCCACAACAAAAAGACCATGCAGATGACCGACGTCCTCTACGGCGTCACCATGCAGGAACCGGGCGCCTCGCAGCTGGTGTCGGTGGAGATGAGCTAAATCATATGGCCGAAAATCGTTAACTCATTGACATCCCCCGTCAAATTCCCTACATGTCTGACATTTTAGTGTGAGCGAGCGTCGGATTTATTCCGCGCGAGCGAACTTGGGGGTACGGGGGCGCCAGCGGCAAAGCCCCCGATATTATGGATCATCCCTTCCTACCCATTTTGCTGGTTTTCATCATGGCCGCGCTTTTTGCCGGGGCGTTTCTTGGTTTATCGGCAATTTTAGGCCCCAAAAAACCAAACCCCTCCAAACTTTCGGTCTATGAATGCGGTCTCGAACCGGTCGGCGATGCCCGCGAGCGGTTTTCGGTAAAATTTTTTCTCGTCGCCATGCTGTTCATCCTCTTCGACATCGAGGTGGTTTTTTTGATCCCCTGGGCGGTGCTCTACAAGGGTTTTATCGCGGAGGGGATGGGCTTGTTTATGCTGATTGAAATGGGTATCTTTATGGCGATCTTGGCGATCGGCCTCCTCTATGTCTGGCGGAAGGGGGGCTTGGAGTGGAAATGATGGATCTTCGCAAATTCTTCGGCGACACGGTTTTGACCACGCGCATCCGGGATGTCGTGAACTGGGGACGCAAGTATGCCCTCTGGCCGATGCCGTTCGGCACCGCCTGTTGCGCCATCGAATTCATGGGGGCGGTGTCGGCGCAGTTCGATATCTCCCGTTTCGGCGCCGAGGTGGTCCGCTTTTCGCCGCGCCAGTCCGATCTCCTGCTGGTGATGGGGACCATCAACTACAAACAGGCCCCCATTTTGAAAAAAATCTACGACCAGATGTGCGAACCGAAATGGGTGGTGGCGGTGGGGGCCTGCGCCTCCTCCGGCGGGTTTTACGACAACTACAGCGTCGTGCAGGGGATCGACGAGGTGATCCCCGTGGATGTCTATGTGCCCGGATGCCCTCCAAGGCCGGAACAGATTCTGGATGCGGTCGTGAAAATCCAGAAAAAAATCGATCCGAGTTGCCGATTGGATTAAATCCCCCCAACCCCCCTTTGCTAAAGGGGGGCAAGGGGGGATTTTATGAATGATGAATATCATCGAGACATTAAAAAAAGAATTCAGCGGGGCGGTGGAATCGATTAACTCAACCGATGGTCCGGAAGTCTTTTCGGTCGACGCAAAAAAAATCATCGGGGTCCTCAAATTTCTCAAGGAACTTCCGGAATGCCCCTTCGATCTGTTCCTCGATCTCTGCGGCGTCGATTATCTCGGAAGTGAGCCGAGGTTCGAAGTGGTCTATCATTTATATTCCCTTTCGCAAAAAAAGAGGATCCGCCTCCGTGTCAAGGTGTCCGGGGAAAATCCGGAGCTCCCTTCGGCTGTATCCGTTTATCCCATCGCCGACTGGTTTGAGCGCGAGGCCTTCGACATGTTCGGCATCCGGTTTGAAGGGCATCCGAATCTGAAAAGACTGCTGATGTGGGAGGGCTTTGAAGGGCATCCGCTCCGAAAGGATTATCCGATCGGCAAACGCCAGCCGATCCCGACGTTGGGGAATTTGTTATAAAATATGCCGTTGGTTCAAAAAGAACTCGAAACCGAAACGATGACGCTTAACATCGGCCCGTCGCATCCCGCCATGCACGGGGCGCTCCGGACGCAGGTCGAGCTTGACGGGGAGCGGATCATCCGCGCCGCCAGCGAGATCGGCTATCTCCACCGCTGTTTCGAAAAACATTCCGAACATTCAACCTATCAGCAGATCATCCCCTACACCGATCGCCTCAACTATGTCTCGGCCCTCATGAACAATGTCGGTTACTGCCGGGCGGTGGAAAAACTCTTAAACCTCGAAATCCCCGACCGGGCCTTATACATCCGCGTCATCATGTGCGAGCTCTCCCGGATCATGGACCATCTGGTCTGCGTCGGCACGAACCTGGTGGATATCGGAGCGCTCACCAATTTCTGGTTTTTCTTCAACGTCCGCGAAAAAATCTACACCGTGATCGAAAAGGTCACCGGCGCCCGGCTCACCTACGCCTATACGCGCATCGGCGGCCTGGCCCGCGACATCTACCCGGATTTTTCGGCCGATATCAAAACGGTCCTTAAAGAAGTGGAAAAAGGGGTGAAGGATGTGATGGGGCTTGTCGCCAACAACCGGATTTTCTGCGACCGGACGGTGGATGTCGGTGTCGTGACCAAAGAACAGGCCCTTTCATGGGGTTTTACCGGGCCCTGCCTGCGCGCCTCCGGCGTGGCTCACGATCTGCGCAAGGCCGAACCCTACTATCGTTATGACGAGTTCGATTTCGACATCCCGGTGGCCGAAAACGGCGACACCTACGACCGCACGATGGTCCGGATGGAAGAGATTCATCAGAGCATTCGGATTATTCATCAGGCGCTGGAAAAAATGCCCAAGGGGCCGGTGATGACCAATGACGCCCGCGTGGCCCTCCCCCCCAAGGAGGAGGTGTACGGATCGATCGAGGGATTGATGAACCACTTCAAGCTGATCATGCACGGGATTCTGCCGCCAAAGGGGGAGGTGTACAGCGCCACCGAGGCGGCCAACGGGGAGCTGGGTTTTTACATTATCAGCGACGGCTCGATGCGCCCATGGCGGATCAAATGCCGTCCCCCCTGTTTTCCCCTTTTTGCGGCGTACGAGAAAATCATCGAGGGGCATCTGATCGCCGATGCGATTGCAATTATCGGTAGCCTGAACATTGTGGCGGGGGAGCTGGATCGGTGAAGAGTTGCCTAGGTGCCTGGGTGCCTGAGTGCCCGCGTGAACACGGGGACCCAGGCACCCGGGCACGCAGGCACAGTGAAAATTGTGGAATTCTCAGCCGAGAACAAAAAAAGGCTTGAGGAGATCTTAAGCCATTATCCGACCAAACAGGCGGCGCTTTTGCCGACGCTTTGGCTGGCGCAGGAGCAATTCGGGCATATTTCACGGGAGACGATGGAGTATGTGGCGGGGCTTCTGGATGTCTCGCCGGCGCATGTCTATGGGGTTGTCACCTTTTACACGATGTTCCGGCAAAAACCGGGGGGAAAATATCATCTCCAGGTCTGCAGGACCCTCTCCTGCGCGCTGGTCGGCGCCGAAAGCCTGCTCGAACATCTGAAGAAAAAAATCGGGATCGCGGAAAATGAAACGACCCCCGACGGCCGGTTTTCCCTCTGCACGGTGGAGTGCCTTGCCTCCTGCGGCACCGGCCCGGCGATGATGGTAAATGAGAAGTATTATGAGAATCTCGATCCGAAAAAGATCGATGAGATTTTGGCGGGATTGAAATGAATAAATCCCCCCTCGCCCCCCTTTGTCAAAGGGGGGTTGGGGGGATTTAGCACGAGATTCAAATATGTCCTTGGTTTTGACAAACCGCATCGGCATTTCCGAATCATACACCCTGCAGGTGTACGAGAAAACGGGGGGGTACCAGTCGGTCAAAAAACTTTTTTCAATGGAACCGGTTCAAGTGATCGAAGAGGTAAAAAACTCCGGCCTGCGCGGCCGCGGGGGGGCCGGTTTTTCGGCGGGGCTCAAGTGGAGCTTTGTGCCGCAGAATACGGGCAAACCGACCTACCTCTGCGTCAACGCCGACGAGTCGGAGCCGGGGACATTCAAGGATCGCCTTCTTCTGGAAGAAGATCCGCATCAGCTCATCGAAGGGCTTATCATCGCCGCCTGTGCCATCCGGTGCCGAACTTCTTACATTTATATCCGCGGCGAATTCGATCTCTCCTATCGGCGGATTCGTGACGCCGTGGCGGAGGCGTACGACAAGGGGTATCTGGGAAAAAATATTTTCGGTTCGGGCCATGACCTCGAAGTGACCATCCATCGCGGCGCGGGGGCCTACATCTGCGGCGAGGAGACGGCGCTTTTGGAATCGCTCGAGGGGAAAAAGGGGCAGCCCCGCATCAAGCCGCCGTTTCCTGCGGTGGTTGGCCTTTTCGGATGCCCCACCGTGGTCAACAATGTGGAAACGCTCTCGGCGCTTCCGTTCATCATTCAGCATGGCGCGGCCGCCTACCGTCAGTTCGGAACGGAAAAATCGGCGGGGACAAAACTCTTTTCCGTCTCCGGCCACATCAACCGGCCGGGGACTTATGAAAAACCGCTCGGCTATCCGTTGAAGGATCTTGTTTATAACGATTGCGGCGGCATTCGCGGCGGAAAGAGGCTGAAGGCGGTGATCCCCGGCGGCTCGTCGGTTCCCGTATTGAACGCGCAGGACGTGGAGACAGTCAAACTCGACTACGAATCGGTGGCAGAGCATGGCTCCATGCTCGGCTCCGGCGGGGTGATTGTCATCAGTGAAGGGGTCAACATGGTCTGGGCCCTTCGCAATCTGGCCCGGTTTTACGCCCATGAATCTTGCGGGCAGTGCACCCCCTGCCGGGAGGGGACGGGGTGGGTGGAAAAAATTCTCGCCCGTTTCTTGAGCGAAGGGGGGGGCGAAAAAGACATGAGCCTCCTCATGGATATCTCGAACAACATGATGGGAAAGACCATCTGCGTCCTGGCTGATGCCCTCGCGATGCCGGTTTTAAGCTATCTCAAAAAATTTCCGGAGGATTTTGCGGAGCATTTTAAGGGAAGGGCGGCATCGCCGCAAATGAGGGTTTTGTAGGGGCGCAATTTATTGCGCCCGCAATTGAGGGCGTCATGAATGACGCCCCTACGATCATAATATGACAGACGTTACCCTTAAAATCGACGACAAGCAAGTTACGGTTCCCGGTGGGACAAGTATTCTCGCGGCGGCGCTTAAGGCCGGCATCACCATTCCCCACTATTGCTGGCACCCGGGCTTAAGCGCCGTGGGAAACTGCCGGATGTGCCTCGTGCAGGTGGAAAAGATGCCCAAACCGGTGGCCAGTTGCGTTCAGCCGGTATCCGAAGGGATGAAGGTTGCGACCTGCACGGAGGAGATCGTCAAAATCCGCAAGTCGGTGATGGAATTTTTGCTCATCAATCATCCGCTCGACTGCCCCACCTGCGATCAGGCCGGCGAGTGCCGCCTGCAGGACTACTACATGAGCTACGACGAAGTCCCCTCCCGCTTCGCCGAGGAAAAAGTCCACAAGGAAAAAATGATCGATCTCGGCGCGAATGTGATGCTCGATTGTGAGCGGTGCATCGCCTGCACCCGGTGCATCCGCGTCTGTCAGGAGGTGGCGGGGACGGATGAGCTGACGCTGGCCAACCGGGGAGACCGTACGGTCATCACCGTCTTTCCCGGAAAAAAACTCTCTAATCCCTATGCCGGAAATACGATTGATGTCTGCCCGGTGGGGGCGCTGACCAACAAGGATTTCCGCTTCAAGAAACGGGTCTGGTTTTTGTCCCGGACCCCCTCGATCTGTCCCGGCTGTTCGCGCGGGTGTAACATCGAAATTCATCATGAGGAAGGTAAAGTCTACCGCATCCTTCCGCGGTACAACCCCGAGGTCAACAAATACTGGATCTGCGACGAGGGGCGCTACGGATACAAGTTCATCAACGAAAATCGTATTCTTCGCCCGCGGATCCTCGAACGGAATATTTCCCGTCTTGTCGGCCATGAGGAGGCGCTCGATCGTCTGGCCGAAATGATCGAACAGCTCCCGCCGGACGAAATCGGCGTTGTGGCCCATGCGCAGGAAACGGGCGAGACATTAAAGGCCTTTTATGATTTCGCCAGAAATGTCCTGAAGACCCGTTTTCTTTATACCAGCCGTCGCGAGGTGGAAAATCCGTATCATGACGACATCCTCATCACCGCCGACAAAAATCCCAACCAGGCCTTTGTCGATAAACTGGGCTTCAAGCCTCTCTCGGAGCTTAAAACATTAAAGGGGCTGTTGGTCCTGAACGGCTTGAATGAGGCCGACCTTAAAATAACGATTGAAAAAAGGGTTCCGATCTTGTGCGTCTGGGCCGCCAACGAGGGGCCTGTAACCCATTCAGCCATGGTCGTCCTCCCGATTCCCACATATGCGGAACAGGAAGGCCACTTCACCAACGTGCAGGGTCTGACGCAAAAAATCACAAAAGCTTATTCGCCGCGGGGGGAGGTACTGCTCGTCACGGAAACGCTGGCGGAATTAACGGAAAGATTACAATCTCATGCTCGTGTTGATACTCAAAATTCTTATTCCCTTTCTCATCATCTTTAATATCCTCCCTCTCCTTATCTGGGCGGAAAGAAAGGGATCGGCCTATATTCAGGACCGGAGAGGCCCCAACCGGGCCGGCATCATGGGGGTCCGCCTGGGAGGCCTCCTCCACACCATCGCGGATGTCATCAAACTGCTTACCAAGGAAGACATCATCCCGGCCCATGTCAACAAACCCTTCTTTATTCTGGCCCCGTTTTTGTCGCTCTTTGTCGCCTGCGTTACCTACGCCGTGATCCCGTTCGCCCATCCGCTTGAAATCGGCGGAAAGGCCTTCGTCCTGCAGTCAGCCGATGTGAATGTCGGCATCCTTTATATACTGGCGATGTCGTCACTGGGGGTTTTTGGGGTTCTTTTGGCGGGGTGGTCTTCCAACAACAAATATTCCCTCCTCGGGGGCCTGCGCTCCTCCGCCCAGATGTTTTCGTATGAAATTGCGGTGGGGCTCATTCTTTTGAGCGTTCTCCTTTTGGGGGGCTCGCTGACCCTTTCCGCCCTTGTCGAAAATCAGACGGAGGCGGTCTGGAAATGGAATTTCATCCGCCAGCCGCTGGCAGGCGTTCTTTTCATCACGGCCCTTTTCGCCGAAAACAACCGCATCCCCTTCGATCTCCCCGAAGGGGAGTCGGAGCTGGTGGCCGGTTATCACGTGGAATACAGCTCGATGAAGTTCGCCATGTTTTTCATGGCGGAATACGCCCACATGATCGTCAATTCGGCGCTGATCGCCGTTCTTTTTTTCGGCGGCTGGCAGGTCCCGTTCATGTCCACCGGATTCTTGCGGGCCAACGCCGAGACGGGGCTGTTTGTTCTTTTGCTGGCGCACGGCGTTCTCTTCATGCTCATCGGTTTTTTTCTGTTGAAAAAGTTCAAGGCCGGAAAATACGGCGATCGCCGGGACTACGAGGTTCTGGTTTTCGGCCTGCCGCTGACCGTTTTCGGCCTGGCCCTTTCGCTGTTTACCCTTCTTCACGGTTCTTTTGAATTGTCCTCTGCCGGACAACAAATATTCGCCGCCGTTTGCCAGTTTGGGGTTTTCATGTTGAAGATCCTCTTTTTCTGCTGGGTCTTCATCTGGATTCGCTGGACGCTCCCCCGGTTCCGCTACGACCAGCTGATGCGGCTCGGGTGGAAGGTGATGATCCCGCTGGCGCTCGCCAATGTGGCGGTGACGGCAATTTATCTATTGGTGCGCTATGGCTGATACAATTCTTTTTTACCTTTTCGGCGGTCTCTCCGTGATCATGGTTCTCCTCATGATCTTCCAGACCAACCCGGTGGCGAGCGCCATGTATCTGGTGGGGGCCTTTTTCGGCCTGGCCGCCCTTTTTGTCCTCCTTTCCGCGCCGTTCGTGGCGGTTCTGCAGGTGCTGGTTTACGCCGGGGCGATCATGGTCCTCTTCACGTTTGTCATTATGCTGATGAACATCCGGAAAGAGGAACTGATCGACGACCGGGTCACCTGGAAAAAGATCGCCGTGGTTTTGATTGCCCTTTTTTTTGCCGGTTTTCTGTCGCTGAATTTTCTGAAAATCCCGGCAGACCCTTTTGCGCCGGTGGAGGAGGGGTTCGGCGAGGTGGGGCCGGTGGGGCGGCTCATGTTTTTAAAATATCTCATTCCGTTTGAATTGACCTCCATCCTTTTGCTGACGGCGATTATCGGAGCGATGGTGTTGGGGAAGAAAGAAGAATGATTACCATTCACCACTATCTTGTCTTATCCGCAATTCTCTTTACCCTCGGCCTTTTGGGCGTGGTGATCCGCAAGAATCTGCTCATTGTCCTGATGAGCCTCGAGGTCTTGATGAATGCGATCAATCTCCTTTTGATCGCCATTTCGCGCTATCTGGGAAAAATGGACGGGCATGTGGTCGCCTTTTTTGTCATGACGATTGCGGCAGGCGAGGCGGCCATCGGACTCGCCATTGTGGTTACGCTGTTTAAAAACCGGCGGACGATCAAAACGACCGATTGGAGGATTATGGAGGGGTGATTGTGGTGAATCGTGGATCGTGGATCGTGGAGCGTGGAGCGTGAAAGGTGAATGGTGTATGGTAAATATTCCAACAAAACTTATCAGTCTGATTCCGGCCTTGCCGCTCGTCGGCTTCCTGATCAACTCGATGATCGCCTTGGCATGGGCGCGGCGACGGAAACCGGTTTACCCTGAGCAAGGTCGAAGGGTCAGCGAGATTGTCCCCTCCATCATCGGTTGTGCGCTCCCGATCGCCTCGTTTGTCCTTTCCGCGTGGGCCTTTTTTGACTTAAGGGAGATGGAAGAGGGGGCTTCTCTTTCCTCCGGATCGCTTTTTACCTGGCTTTCCACGCCGCTTTTCAGCGTCGATTTTGCCTTTCTTGTCGATCCCCTCTCGGCCGTGATGATTCTGGTTGTCACCGGTGTCGGCTCGATCATCCATGTCTATTCGGTCGGGTACATGCACAAGGACGAGGGATTCGCGCGCTATTTTTCGTATCTGAACCTCTTTCTCTTTTTCATGCTCCTTTTGGTGATGGGGGACAACCTCCTTGTCCTCTTTGTCGGATGGGAAGGGGTGGGGCTCTGTTCGTATCTCCTCATCGGCTTCTGGTTTACCGACCCCGAAAAGGCCACCTGCGGAAAGAAGGCGTTTGTCGTCAACCGGATCGGCGATTTTGGATTTTTGATCGGCCTCTTTCTCATTCTCTTTGCCTTTCAATCGCAGGGACAATCGGGCGAAGGGATCTTCAGCTATTCTTTTCTAACAGCCAACAAGGAGTGGCTCGCGCCACTGGCGACTACGATTACTCTCTGTCTCTTCATCGGCGCCACCGGAAAATCGGCGCAGATCCCCCTCTATGTCTGGCTCCCCGACGCGATGGCGGGCCCCACGCCGGTCTCCGCTCTCATCCACGCCGCCACGATGGTGACGGCCGGCATCTACATGGTGGCGCGGCTCGGATTCCTGTTCGCGCTGGCGCCGTTCACCCTTCATGTCATCGCCTGCATCGGGCTGGCCACGGCGCTCATGGCGGCCTTGATCGGCTTGACCCAGTTCGACATCAAAAAGGTGCTAGCCTATTCGACGGTGTCTCAACTCGGCACTATGTTTTTGGCCTTGGGTGTCGGGGCTTACAGCGCCGCCATTTTCCATCTCGTCACGCATGCCTTCTTCAAGGCCTGCCTTTTCTTAAGTTCGGGGAGCGTCATCCATGCCTGCCATGACCAGGACATCCGGAACATGGGTGGGCTTTTCAAAAAAATGCCGGTGACGGGCGTCACCTTTCTTGTCGCCACGCTGGCGATTGCCGGAATCCCGCCGCTGGCCGGATTTTTCAGCAAGGACGAAATCCTGTGGAACACTCTTTTGTATGGCTCTTGGCCATTCTATGGAGTCGCTTTGTTTACTGCAGGGATCACCGCCTTTTATATGTTTCGTCTCTTTGTTTACACCTTTCTCGGAAAAACGCGCCATCCGCACCCCGATCACATCCACGAATCGCCGCGCGTGATGACAATCCCGCTCATCATCCTCGCAGGTCTGGCGGCTGTCGGCGGATTTTTGGGAGTGCCGGAAGTGCTCGGAGGAGGCAACCGGTTTCATCACTGGTTGTCTGGCATATTGCCGGTTTCAGCTGGTCACGAAGGGAATCCGGCATTGGAACTTGGCTTGATGGGACTTTCCACCGTCTGGGCGCTTGTCATTTCGCTCCTTTCGGTCGGACTCTACAGCCGGAGACTCGACTGGCCGGCTGTTCTAACCCGAAGAATCCGTTTCCTCTATGAACTGGTTTATCAAAAATTCAAAGTGGATGAGATTTATGACGCTTTGATTGTCCGCCCCATTCGCGTCATTTCAGAAAAACTTTTTTGGAAGGGTTTCGATGAGAAGCTCATCGACGGATTCCTGGTCCACGGCTGGACCGATACCGCCGCCTTTTCGGCGCGGTTGGTCTCGCGCGTGCAAACGGGGCTGGTGGGGCATTATTTGCTCTATTTTTGGGTGGCGCTGGTGGTGCTTTTGGTTTGGGCGGTGTAATGCAATTTATCAATAATCACATCCTGACAATCGTCGCCTTCTTTCCCGCCATTGCGGCGCTGGGCCTCCTTTTCGTGCCGGGGGAAAAAAAGAGGCTCCTTCATTGTCTGGGATTTGGCATCGCCGCTATCGAGTTCGTTCTTTCCCTTCATCTGTATGATCACTTTCAACCGGCCGGATTGAGCAGTTTTCAATATGTGGAAAACCGCCTCTGGATTCCGGCCTGGAATGTCGCCTATTTCATGGGGATCGACGGCGTCAGTCTTTTGCTGATCCTTCTCACCACCGTTTTAACCCCGCTGGCGCTCCTTGGGTCTTTCAGTTCCATCACCGGGCGGGTGAAAGAGTTTGTCATCGCCATGCTGGTTCTGGAAACCGGGATGATCGGCGTTTTTTGCGCCCTCGACCTCTTTCTCCTCTACGTTTTCTGGGAGGTGATGCTGATCCCGATGTATCTGTTGATCGGCATCTTGGGTGGAAAGCGAAAAATCTACGCGGCGCTCAAGTTTTTCATCTACACCATGGCCGGATCGGTTCTGATGCTTGTGGCCATTTTGTATCTTTATTTCCAGGCTGGTCAGACCTTCAGTCTCCTCGATCTCTACGAGTTCAGGCTCGCGCCCACGGCGCAACTCTGGGTCTTTTTGGCCTTTGCGTTGGCCTTTGCCATCAAGGTGCCGATGGTCCCTTTCCACACATGGCTCCCCGACGCGCATGTGGAGGCCCCCACGGCGGGGAGCGTGATTCTGGCGGGGGTGCTTTTGAAAATGGGAACCTACGGTTTTTTCCGTTTCGCCATGCCGCTTTTCCCCGAAGCAATCGAAGTCGCGCAACCCTGGCTCATTGTTATCGCCGTAATCGGCATCGTTTACGGGGCGCTGGTGGCGATGGTTCAGCCCGACATCAAAAAATTGATCGCCTATTCGTCCGTTTCGCATCTCGGCGTCGTGATGCTCGGCCTTTTTGCCCTCGAGCCGACGGCCGTTGCCGGGGGTCTCTACCAGATGCTCAATCACGGCGTCTCCACCGGCGCCCTTTTTCTTTTGGTCGGCGTGATCTACGAGCGGACCCATTCGCGCGCGATTGCGGAGCATGGCGGGCTGGCGAAATTGACTCCGTGGTATGCGACGATTTTTGTGATCGTCACTCTTTCCTCCATCGGTGTCCCATTGACCAACGGATTTGTCGGCGAATTCCTCTCGCTGGCCGGGGCCTTTCAGACGCAGAGATGGGCCGCAATAATCGGCACGACCGGCGTGATTCTCTCCGCCATCTATATGTTGTGGCTCGTGGAGCGGGTCTTTTTTGGTCCGGTGAAAATCCCGGTAGGGGCGAACGGCCGTTCGCCCCTACAAATTCCCGATCTCAATTGGCGGGAAGTTGGCCTGTTTGTGCCGATCCTGATTTTGATTGTCTGGATGGGGGTCTACCCAAAACCGTTTTTGAGCAAAATGGAGCGGCCGATCGCCGATTTGATGGAACAGATGGAGATTTACGGCAATGACCAAATTCCAAATTCCAAATTCCAAACAAATTCCAATTTCCAAAATCCAAAAAGAAGAAATGCCCGTTTGGAATTTTGAACATTGGAATTTGGTGTTTGTTTGAGATTTGGAATTTGGTAATTGGAATTTGTTGTTATGATCGATCTTCAATACCTCATCGCCCTCTTCCACGCCGGTCTCCCTGTCTGGATTGTGACCGTCGCGGGGCTTGTCTGTCTCTTAACTGATGCCCTCTGGCCCAAAAAAGGGGCGGGGGCGGTGTTTGCCCTCGCTCTTTTGGGCCTGGCCGCGGCGCTCTGGTTCGGTTTTCGGCAGTGGCTTGCCGGCGAGGATGTCACCCAGGATCTCTTTGTCCGCGACCGGGTCACCCTCTTTTTTGTCGTCCTGGTTCTTTTTATCGGCTTTGTGCATCTCTTGAATACCTGGTCGTACTTAAGCCTCTTCAAAAAGAATTCCGGCGGCGGGAGCCCCGCTGGCGGCCGGAGCCCGGCTGGCGAAATGGCGACGCTTACCCTCTTTGCCGTTGTCGGGATGATTTTTCTTTTTGCCTCCGATCATCTGATTGTCAATTTCATTGGCCTCGAAACAATGTCGCTCGCCGTCTACGTGATGGTCGGCTCGAATCGCAAAGACGCGCGGTCCAACGAGGCGGCGATGAAATATTACGTGATGGGTTCGGTCGCCTCGGCGCTTTTGCTCTACGGGATCGTCCTTCTCTATTGGCCCGCCAAAACATTTCGCTTAACCGAACTCTCGCAGGTCGCCCTTTTTCCCGAACAGGTCTTTTTGGCGCGGATCGCGGCGGTTCTTATTTTGTCCGGCTTTCTTTTCAAGCTGGCGCTTGTGCCGTTTCACTTCTGGGCGCCTGACGTCTACGAGGGGGCGCCGACGCCGGTCACCGGTTTTATGGCGACAGGGGTGAAAGTGGCCGCCTTTGCCCTGTTCATCCGCGTTCTGACGGCGCTTAATTATCTGCCGATGGAGGTTGTATCGAGGATATTGGAGGTCTGCGTCGTTCTTACCCTGCTGGTCGGAAATCTGGCCGCCATCGTTCAGGACAATGTCAAAAGGATGCTCGCCTATTCCTCCATCTCGCACGCCGGATATCTTTTACTGGGGCTCCTTGTCGGATTTCAAAGCGGAAAATTCGACCCTTTGGTCTCCTCGGCGGTACTCTTCTATCTGGCGGCCTACAGTCTGATGACGCTCGGCGCCTTTGCCGTCCTTTCGGTGATGGTGGAAGAGAGAAAGGAGGCGACGCAGTTTTCCGATTTGACCGGCCTTGGCGCCTCCCGCCCCGTTCTTGCGGCGGCCTTTTCGCTTTTCATGATTTCCCTCCTCGGCATCCCTCTGACCGCCGGCTTCACGGCAAAATACGGCATTTTTTCGTTCGCGGTGAAAAACGGTTTTAGACGCCCGGTGAAGACGGAAGAGGTTCCCTTTCCCCTCATGTTCTCCCTTGTTTTTTGCGCCGTGGGGGTGGTTGTGCTGGGGGTGGTACCGATGTGGTATCTGGACATGGCGCAAAAGGCCGCCGGGGCGTTCAAGTGATCGCCAAAAATTCCTGCCAGTGTGATGACTAATCTGGAGAATTATTAACGATTTCCGCTGAATTATTAGCAACTTTTATAACAATCTGCCGATAAAGGGCTGATTCATGATCCTAACCCTTCAAGAAGAACTTTCCCGCCTCTATGCCGCCTATGTTCGAAACGGTGGGGAGGATCCGGACGCTCTGTCCCGTTGGCCCGATCTCAACGACCGCTCGGCGGAGGCACAGAAATTAACCGTCGATGACTGGCGGGTTCTCCATCACGTGTTTCTGTCGGTTGCCGCCGCCGGAGGAGAAGTGTTCGAAAACTGGTTTGTGCGCCTCTCGCGCCGGTTTGGAGCGGCCGATCACGCGGTCACACGCACCTCGCGCAAAAACGGCCTCCCGGACAATGAGGAGGCGGTGGCGGACGAGCATGGGGTTGACATGTGGGCCTATGATATGTTGCTGGGGGCCGCCTGGCTGGTCACTGGCGCCTCACCGTCCGGCCCCGCGGATCTCCTGCCGGAAGGGGCGGCCCGTTATCTGACGCTTCCCCCCGAACTTCGAACCCATTTCACCGACGAAATGCTGGTGGTTGAACAGTTGCTGGGAGCCATCACGACCCTTTCACCGGAAAAAATGGATGACCGCACGCGGGAGTTCCTTCGCAACGGCAACGATGAAATATTTTTCAAAAGAGTCTACATCGACCAGCGCGATCTTCTGCTCGAACACGACACCCACTGGATGCTTCTCTATAACGCCGTTTTAAACAGCCTCTGGCAATCGGAACTCCCCGTTCATCTTTTCCGGGCCCACCTCAACATGACCACCATCAACGAAATGGATTCCGATCCCAAACGTCGTCACGGCGACCTCTATCTTGGGGTGGCCAAGGGGTTGCTCAAAGGGCATTTTTCACGGGTTGTTCAGAATCCCGAACGGACCACCTTTTCTTTCATGGCCCATTCGGCCGAGGATGTGCGCGACAGGCTCACCGATTTTGACCATGACATCTCCCATCGTCTCGTCACCTCACCCGGGGTGAATCCGGAGGTGGTCACCCGTTTCACCCCCCAAGTCGTCGTTTCCGAACGGGTTATCTCGCGGGACAACCTTTATGAATATGCCATTGCCGGCGAGGACGATCTCGATGCCTTCAGGGGGGTGATTGAATTTGAGGGGGACCTCTCGGTGGACGATTTAAAAGCGACGGTAAAAGCGAGGGGGATCGAGGTAGCGATGGAAATTCTAAAAAAACAGGTTCCCCCCTTTAGCCTGATTCGCGACAAGGGGGATTCAGTCTCCCGAAAAACCCTGGATGCCTTGATCCTTCAGGCGCTCATCCGGGCGAACGGCCTTCTGGCGGCGCAGACCTCCTTTTTCGAGCGTTACCCGGCCGGTGCCGACAATGCGCCGCTCTCCGGCGGGGCCTTTTCCAGCCATGCCGTCTATCAGGAAAAACAGCTTCCCCAACCGGGGGATCTCCTCTACGGGCAGTGGATGGAGATGCGGTTCAAGCTCACCGGCTTTGTCGGCACGGGGGAATATCAGCCGTCCGGGAACAGCCGATTGATGAGCCTTCCGGGGCCGGAAATCCCTTCGTTTCAAATGGGCGATGCTGATTTCCCCGGCTTTTCCGGTGAAGGTCTTCACCCCCGCGTCGGTCATCTGTTAAGGCGCATCCCCCGTATCGGGCGGTGGA
>JACPFC010000022.1 GCA_016183175.1 Deltaproteobacteria bacterium | reverse complement strand
TAGGTCCCCGCGGGGATGGAAATGGTGTCATCCCCCGACCCCGCCGTGCAATCGGCATAGGTGGCCGCATCATTGTTGGCATTGATGATCGCCTCGCGGAGGGAACAGGAGCTGTTGGTCCCCAGCTCATCGGTCGAACCGGAGGTGACCGTGATCGTGGCCGCCCAGCCGATGGACGGCAAAACAGCCGCAATAATCGCCGCTGTCATGGACAAAAATATTCGACGCGTATTTATATCCTCCCTTGTTTACACTCCCCGATTCAAACCGCACACGTTCTACTTGCCGCTTTGCGGGGCGAACTTGACCACCCTCTGATTTTCCCTCTTCCCCATGGAGCAGTTTCCCTCGAACACCGCCCCCTCTTTGATGGTCAGTGACGGGGCCGCGATGTCTCCCTGCACCACCGCCGGCGAGTCGATTTCGATTTTTTCCTTGGCGACGATATCCCCTTTCACCTCGCCATGAACCTGGATGGAGCCGATCTCGATCCTTCCCTCCACAAGACCCCCCTCGCCGATCACAAGGCTCCCCTCGGAAAAGATCTCCCCCTTCAGGCGGCCATTGATGACCACGCATCCGTCAAAGGTCATGTTCCCCTCGAAGGAGGAGCCGCGATCGATAACGGTGTTTACCTCCTTTGGGTTTATTTCTCTGAAATCTACCTCCCCGGACTGATGGCTCAATTTGAGCGCCTCTGCCTTCTCTCCCATATGACCCCTCCTTTATAATAGTTGATGTGAAACTCCTAAAAATACCCCTTCGAGAAGTAAATAGCAATTCTCATGCCAAGACACATAGGAGCTTTGCTGTTTAAAAATATTATGTATTTTCGGCAGGATACAGAAAAGGGGGGACCTCGTCGATTCTAAAATTAGCAATAAAACCGTCAAATCACTGACAGCGAATTCTCATTTCGATAATCACCGTACCAAACTACACCCCCCTCCCCCCCTCGCCTCGCTATCGGAAGTTGACTCATCTCCTTCCCCTTCATCGGCACCGGTGTCGCCGGCCGGGGCACAGGCGGGATCGGCGGCGCAATCGGAATCGTTACAATCGATAGCTCCGTCATTGTCGTCATCAGAGCCGTTGGTGCAGTCGGACTCCGTCGTCACGGTCTCCTCTTCCGTTTCGGTCGTTTCTTCCTCCGTTGCGGTTGTTTCTTCTTCGGCCTCTTCACCGGCCGGAGCGGAAATTTCGGTGCAGGCGGAATCGGTTACGCAGTCGCTGTCGTCACAGTCGGCAGAGCCATCTTCATCTTCATCCGCCCCGCCGGTGCAGACCTCCACGCAGGCGGAGACGCTGGTGCAATCGTCGTCGGCGCAGTCGGTCAAACCGTCTTCGTCGTTGTCCAAATCGTCGTCACAGGACGATTCGGCGCCGCCGCAATTTGAATGATAGGAACAATCGGAGTCGTCACAGTCGGTGGAGCCATCGACATCGTCATCCGCGGAATTGGTGCAGGAGCTCTCCGTTCCGCCGCAGTCGAAGTCGTCGCTGTCGGAAACGCCGTCGCCGTCGTTGTCGTCGCCGTCCGAGCAGTCGTCCCCCGCTTCATGTTCCACCACCTCGTAGGCCCCAATGTCGCAGTCGCCGTCGCCGTCGTCGCGGCTGTATCCCCGCTGA
Source organism: Deltaproteobacteria bacterium (assembly GCA_016183175.1). Lineage (NCBI taxonomy): Bacteria > Pseudomonadati > Myxococcota > Myxococcia > Deltaproteobacteria bacterium. Next base: position 37,769 of record JACPFC010000022.1, on the reverse strand, counting down.
TCGGTTGTAAGCGGATCCCCGTTGGAATCGACACATCCGTCGGTTGAGTCGTCGGCGTCTATGGCCACACTCCCCAATGGCAGGGCATGTGTCTGCGTGGGGCCGCCATTGTCCGCCAGGGAGGCGAGCAAGGGATCATCCGTCAAAACGCTTCCGTCAGTGATGGTGCAACCGGACGAGTCGTTGTCCTCGATCAAACTGTAATTCGCCGTTGCGATGGCGCCGTAACACTCGGGATTTGAGGTGGAGGCGCTGTTGTCGGCAATAAGGGCGCTTTGAAGGGAGACGTTTGCCGAACTTGCATAGAGCCCTCCCCCTTTTGTCGTCGTGGCGGTACCGGCTGTATTGTCCGCGATCGTCACGCCATACATGCCGAGCGTTGTTCCCGAGTCGCTCGCATAGATCCCTCCCCCATACGCGTACTTGGCCGAATCGATGGTATTTCCCGAAACGGTGCTGTTTGTGAGATGGGCCGTCGTATCAGCCGACGAACCGCTCGCCTTCACATAGATCCCTCCCCCATAACCATAGTTGCCTGAACTGACGGCTGTATTTCCGGATACGGTGCTGTTCGACAATGAAAATGACAGATTGCTGGGGTACGTCGAGCTGGCGTAGGAGAGCAGGTAAATCCCGCCACCACTGGCTGTCGAACTGGCGGTGATGTCGTTTTCCGAAATGGTGCTGTCGATGATGGAAACCGTCACCGATGACGATGCCGAGGTCGCCGCGGAATAAAAATGGGCCCCACCCCCCGATACCGAACCGCTTCCGCTTAATGAACCGGTGTTTCCCGAAATGGCGCTGTGGGACAGGGTCAACGTGAGCGATCCGCCGTTGCTGGAAGCGGCGTAGATGCCGGCCCCTTTTGTAACTGTGGAACCGGCGGCGGTATTCCCCGAAATTATGCTGTCGCTGACGGTCACGGTTGTCGTTCCGCGACTGTCAATATACAGGCCGGCGCCGCCCGTTGTCGCGGCATTGCCCGAAACGGCCACGCCGGCCAGCGTTAGCGTCACGGTTGTTGAACTTGAAGTATTATAAAGATAGATGCCCCCTCCGGAACTTGCCGACCCGCCGGTGATGGTCATGTCTTTCAGCTCGACGGTTGGAGAGTTTCCGCTCCTGATTTCAAACACCCGATTGAGAGAGGCGGCATCGATGATTGTCGAGCCGGCCCCTGCCCCCTGAATGGTCATGTTCGAGGTGATGTATAAAGGGAAGCTTGAAAGGAGAAAGGTATAGGTCAACTCCGGAATGGTTATTGTGTCGTCGCCCGAACCGGCCGTGCAGTCGGCATAGGTCGCCGTGTTGTTGTTGGCATTGGCAATTGCCTCACGGAGGGAGCAACTGCTGTCGCTTCCATCGAGGGCATCGGTCGCACCGTCGCTCACCGAAATTTCGGCCGTTCGGCCGATTGAAGAAGACAGAATGAAAAACAGTGTCGCTGTCAGGGAAAGGAATTTTTTATGCATGGCGAAAGCCCTCCTTGGCGAAGCTTGAGCTTTCAACCCCCTTCCGGCCTGACCTAGCAACAACCGTCGTGTCGGTCAAGCAAGGACTACGCTAATAATCAATTTTATTTTTCGGGTATTATGGACAACTGGCGGGTCGGTTCGCCCCCTACTCGGCGGTTCTTGGCGCAAAATCAACTACGTTCTGATTTTCCCGCCGACCCATGGAGCAGTTCCCTTCGAAGACCGCCCCCTCTTTAATGATGAGCGATGGGGCCTGAATATCCCCCTGCACAACGGCCGGCGAGTTGATCTCGATTTTTTCCTTGGCGACGATATTCCCCCGGACCTCTCCCTGAATCTGAATGGAGCCGATATCGACCCGCCCTTCCACATATCCCCCTTGGCCGATAATCAGGCTTCCTTCCGAAAAAACCTCCCCCTTAAAGCGGCCGTTGATCACCACGCACCCTTCAAAGGTCATTTTTCCCTCAAATGATGAGTCGCGATCCAAAATCGTGCTCACCTCTTTAGCGTGGTCGTTCATTTTAAGCACCTCCCCTTTTTCGCCAAACATGGTTCCCTCCTTGCTCATTGCGGTCTTAACGACGGCGGTCTCGCGCATCAGTATTGACATTGAGGCTTTAAGCTACCAATTTCCCTGTAACATTTCAAGCGCGAATTTTTTGGTAAAGCCGTTCGAATTCCTCGCGGGAACTGAAGTGAATGACGATTTTCCCCTTCCTGCCGTCCGATTTGATCTGCACCTTTGTCTGAAGCGCCATTTTCAGTTGCTCCTCCACCTGTCGGAAGGGATTCGCGGTGATTTCCGACTTTTTCGTTTCCGGTTCGGCCTTCACCACCTCCAAAGCAGACGCCCCTTTTTCTTTCAGCCTGCGGATCCACTCCTCGATCTCGCGGACGGAGAGATTATTTTTGATGATTTCATCCGCAAGGGTCTCCTGATTCTCTCTCCCCTCGATGCCGAGGATGGCGCGCGCGTGCCCCATCGAAATTTTTCCGGCGATGATGTAGGCGCGAACGCTTTCGGGAAGCTTCAAAAGACGGATGGCGTTGGCGATGCTGGAACGGTCCCTGCCGAGTCGTTTGGCCACTTCATCCTGCGTGTACTGATAGCGGTCCAGAAGTTCCTTGTACGCCAGCGCCTCTTCGATGGGATTCAAATCTTCCCTCTGGAGATTTTCGATGAGCGCGATCTCGAGGATTTCCTGCGGGCCGACATCCTTGATGACGACCGGTATTTTTTCGAGGCGCAACTGTTGGGCCGCGCGGTATCGGCGTTCGCCGGCGACCAGTTCGTATTTGCCGCCTCCCAGCCTCCGGACGATCAGCGGTTGGAGAACCCCCCGTTCTTCGATCGACGCCGCAAGTTCATCGATCGACGCCTTGTCAAAAAGTTTTCGCGGCTGGCTCTGGTTGGGAACGATATCGGCGAGGGGACACTCAAGATAATTTTTGCTCGCGGGGTCCGCGCGGCTCCCCATGCCCATGGGAATAAGTGAGCTTAGCCCTTTTCCCAATGCCTTTCTTTCTTGCATATCAGCAAACCTTTCCGTGCATTCATGCACTGAAATTCCAAATCTCAAATTCCAAATTCCAAACAAACTCCAAAATACAATGTCAAATATCCAAAACTTAAATATTTGGAATTTTTGTCATTGGAATTTTGCCATTGTTTGGAATTTGTCATTTGGAATTTGGAATTTATTTTTAGGAAACTTCCCCTTGAATGAGCGTAAGCCCCCCCTTCTGAATCTGGCCGCTTCGATGAATGATTTCATGAGCCAGCATTTTATATGTTCCCGCGCGATTTGGGATCGTAGAGCTGAATCGGAAGGCCATGTGAAGGGGACTCGGAGAGCTTGACGCTCCTCGGGATGACCGTTTTGAAAACTTTCTCTTTAAAATAGTTCCTCACCTCTTCGGCCACCTGATGCGCCAAATTGTTCCGGGAGTCGAACATCGTGAGGATGATTCCGGCGATGGTAAGGTCGGGATTGAGACTCTGCTGAATGAGATCGATCGTGTGGACCAGTTCGGAGATCCCCTCGAGGGCGTAGTATTCGCACTGAACCGGAATGATGGCGGAGTCTGCCGCCGTCAGGGCGTTAACGGTAAGAAGGTTGAGTGAAGGAGGACAGTCGATGAGGATATAGTCAAACTGATCGACCACCTCTTTAATGGCATTTTTCAGCTTCACCTCCCGGGCAAAGGCGGAGACGAGCTCCAGTTCCGCGCCGATGAGATCGCGGTTGGAGGGGGCGACAAAGAAATTTTCAATATCGGTCCGGCGGACAATTTGAGAGAAGGGAATATCCCCGATGAGGGCGTGATAAACGCTTTTTTCCACCCGATATTTGTTGATTCCCAATCCACTTCCGGCATTCCCCTGCGGATCCATGTCGATCAAGAGGATTTTCTTTCCAAGGTCGGCAAGCGATGCGGCAATATTTACCGCCGATGTCGTCTTTCCCACTCCCCCTTTTTGATTACAAAAAACGATTGTTTTCACAAGACCTCCCGGAATAAATGTTTTTATAATAAATAAATAATTTCAAATAGATATAATACTATAATAATTCCGCATCCACGATAACTCCTTGAAATTAATTGAAAATTGGATGAAGCAACCTCTTTGAGGAGCGATTCTGGCTAGTTAGACGTATAATTGCAAGAAAAAAATGAATGAAAAATAGATGTTCTTTAATGGCTATTCGGTTATTTTAAAATTAATATAATAAAATCATATACTTATAATGTTTCACGTGAAACAATTTAAGCAACTTTTTTGAAGGAAAAAATTGATCTTTCGTATCCTTTTGGCTCAATTTTGTAAAAATATTTTTCATCGTCCGCAAAGCCTTGATATTCCTGGCCTAGCTGGTTAGTATTTTTTAATCTTTTCGCGGACATATAGAATGAATGACCATAATTCTGTACATAATATTGCCCGTATTTTAGATATCTTTCGAGTGGCCACGTGGCGCGAGTTATAGAAAAATGAAATTTTTCTTTGAATAAATCAGGATTACTCTCTGCCCTAGCATGGATAAAATCTGCTTTACTTAATAGGAGCTTACGGCATACCTCTTTGGTATAATTTATTTTTTTCCGGTCAGATTCTAAAAAGGCCATCGAGACTTGTGGATTGGCAATCATTAACACTAATCCGGAGAATCCAGCCCCAGATCCCATGTCAATTCCTATTGAATTTGGACTAGCCGAATCTAATCTACTATAATTACTTATAAAATCAGATAAATAGAGATTATCGACAATATCCTTATATATGATGGTTTCTGGATCCCGATGTGCGGTGATATTGATTGATTTGCTCCATTTGAGAGTCAGATTAACTAATTCCTCAAATTTGCCAACGGCGCATTCATCCGAGTTGAAATTATTAGAACTGAGAGCCTCTTTGATCATTCTTTTATACGCCATAGGAGCGTAAAATACATGAGTGTGGAGATTAGATCAATATTTATTGTAACTCTTAAGTAACCATTCGGTCTCGGCTGTTTTCTTTCGGTTTTGTCGGAACTCGCGGTTTTTTTAATCGCCACCTGACTTGTCGATTGTGGTTCAGTTTGCTTCGGTTGGCGATTTACTTGTGGTGCGCTCAAACAGCCGACAAAACCTCAAGACAACCACCCAAGACCGAATGGTTACAATCATAAAAATGGCTTGATCAGGAGCTACACCGAATGGTTACCTACTATAAACACTATATCGTATAATGTTAAATAACAAAAAATAAGCCATTATAATTGATCTAATCCTTTTAACTGATTATCAAAAATTGTTCCACGTGAAACATCGCTTAAAAAATAGTAAAAAAATTATGGTTTACATAGAAAAATAGGCAATAAATGGCAAAAAAACTATTAATATTATACGACATTTATTAAAAAAATAAAAAATGTACATAATAGAGGTCAGATTGTTCGGTGATGGGGCAACTGTCCCTTATGATGACTACCACTAAAAATGAGGAAGATGGAGGCGATAATTTGATGTCAGAAGGAATGTACAGAATTTTGTAAGGCACCCGATTTTTTCACATAGATCAAAATGATCGAAAGGGCCGCTGGTGTGATGCCGGGGATACGGGAGGCTTGGGCGAGACTCGCCGGTCTGACCCGTTCCAGTTTTTCAACGACCTCATGCGAGAGGCCACTAATCCCACGATACCCAAAACGCGAAGGAATTTGTATTTTTTCCATTTGTTCCATCTTCTTGATCTCCAACTCTTGGCGACGGCGGTATCCATCATATTTAATGTCAGATAAAATCGTCTCACGCCATTCAAGATCAAGATCGTCCAAAAAACCTGTTTGCACCGCCTCATCCATTCTCTTTTTTTTCTCAATGAAGGCCGTGTATTCCCCGGCAGGGACTAACCCCAGCTGATACCCGTATTCGCGCAGACGCATATCAGCGTTATCTTCCCGCAAGCTCAAACGATGTTCCGCCCGCGAGGTGAACATCCGGTAAGGTTCTCCACCGACCCCCTTGGTGACAAGATCGTCGACAAGAACCCCGATGTACGCCTCGGAGCGGGAAAGAACAAAATCATCTTCTTCACGAACGAACCGACCCGCATTAATGCCGGCGACAATCCCCTGCGCCGCCGCCTCCTCGTAACCGGAGGTTCCGTTGATCTGTCCGGCAAAAAAGAGACCGGGAATTAATTTTGTCTCCAATGTCGCCTTAAGTTGCGTCGGTGGCGTATAATCATATTCCACTGCATATCCGGGTCGCATAATCTCCACATTCTCCAAGCCGCAAATTGTTCGCAAAAAAGCAAGCTGAACATCGTATGGGAGGGAGGTGGAAAGACCATTTGGATAGACTTCACAAGTAGATAAAGAGGTCGGCTCAAGAAAAATCTGGTGTCGCTCCTTGTCGGCAAAGCGATGAATTTTATCCTCTATGGAAGGACAATATCGTGGACCGCACCCTTCAATGACCCCTTGATAGATGGGGGAACGGTCCAAATTATTCCGAATGATCTCGTGAGTCTTATGCGACGTATAGGTCAAATGACAACAAACTTGGCGCAAAGGATTATCAATTTTTGAAAAAGAGAAATGGGGTCGCGGCGTATCTCCCCACTGTTTCTCCAGCCACGAGAAATCGATCGTCTTTCCATCCAGCCGCGGAACCGTTCCTGTTTTGAGACGTCCAATTTCAAAACCAAGTTCTCTCAAATTTCCAGAGAGGTCGTTCGAGACAATATCTCCCATCCGACCCCCCGGCGCATTTTTTAGGCCGACATGACACAAACCTCGCATGAATGTGCCGGTCGTCACGACAACCGCACGAGCCAAAAACTGCTGGCCCATTGTTGTTTCAACACCGTAAACTCGGCCATCAGAAATGAGAATTTTACTTACAACACATTGTTTTATATGAAGATTATTTTCTTCCTCCAAAATCCGGCGCATCCGTTCCTTGTAGACATACATATCGCTCTGACAGCGCGTCCCCTGAACCGCCGCCCCTTTTTTGGTATTGAGCCGTCGATATTGGATGCCGGTGGCATCAGCGACTTTTCCCATCAGGCCGCCAAGGGCATCGATCTCCCGCACCAGATGCCCTTTGCCGAGACCGCCGATGGCGGGGTTGCAACTCATGTGGGCGATCTGATCGATGTTGCCGGTGATGAGAAGGGTAGGGTGGCCACCAGTGGCGTAGTTGCGCCGGGCGCAGGCCCACGCCGCCTCGCACCCCGCATGTCCCGCGCCGATGATGATGATGTCGTATTTCATCCGTGAAAAGAAAATGACATCCGATCTTATTGAAATCATAACAACTTATCAAGTTAACTTTTTTGCTGGCATAAATTAGGACTATTAGTAATAATATATGATCTTAGTCATATGATTTTAATCATGGGGGGTTCCAATTAGCCTTGTCAAACAATAAGGAGGGAGTATGGACAATCTTTTCAAGCTTACAAAGAGTTTTATTTTCGTCGGCCTTTTGGCCTTTTTTTTAACGGCCCTAAACCAGTGCAGTGATAGCGCAAGCACTGATGCGGGGGCGGGAGATACCGGCGGAGACGACACTGGCGGCGATGATACCGGTGGTGATGATACCGGGGATGATACCGGCGACGACACCGTGGAAGTCAGTGACACGGTCAAAGCCTCCACCGCCTCTTCGTCCTCGGTGACCGACAGTGTCACCAGCACGGTCGATTCGTTCGGGGGGGGCTTTGGCGGCGGCTTCCTGGTGAAGAGAGTGGAAGAGGACGCTGTTGACTTTTCCTCCTGCACATTCGACAGCACGGATGAGGGGGAGGTGACCACCACCTGCAGTTGCGCCGAGGGGGGCACATACACCTTCACCACTACGGGGGGGGCCTTGCTTACCGGCGTGAGCCTGATCCCTTGCGATGGGGGAGGTTTTAGCGCCGGATTCGACATGGGTTTTGGCCAAACCTTTGAAGATTGCGTGGTCGAAAAGTGCGGGGGCAATGTCACCCTGAATGGGGCGATGTCCGGGACCATCGAGGGTTCGCTGGAATGCGACGGCACCATCGATGTCACGGCCGTTTTTTCCACCGCGGACAGTTGCTCGGGGCTCACTGCCTTGCCCGAAGGGGGCGAAGAGACCGCCATCGGATTTGAATACACCTATGTCTTCGACGGCACCACCGAGACCCTCACCGGAACCTTCTGTACCGATCCTCCGGGGGAGCCAGACGGCGTGGTTGAATTCGCAAGCAAGGAGGAGCTGGAAGAAGCGTTCGATCCGGAAGACAGTTGCGGCGATGACGAGGAATGATTTTGCCTGCTTCGCCCTGTGGTGAAACATTTTTGGCCGATTGATCCGGAAGGACGCGGTAGATTTTCAGACGTTCCAAGTCTTCGCATTCATCATTCCTGATGCAAACGACAAATTTTTCTTTTTTGCGCATATTTAACCCAAAAATTTTTTGATTTTGAACTTCTTTTTTCCTATTCCATGGGGGATTTGAGCCGTGAAACTATTTTTCATCCTGTGTGTCGTCTTGTCATCCTTGGCTTCCCTTTGCTTTGCGCAGGATCTGACTATCGAGGCGGTTGCGGAAATCTGGCCCTACGCCGAAACGATCCTGAAGGTTAAGGCATCGAGAACGGACATCGTCAGGGAAGACAAAAAACTCCGCAAGGCGAAGGTGATCGCCCAGTCGGCGGACCGTGTCTGCACCGCTTATGAGGCGCTTTTTGAAATGTCCCCTGCCGGAGGATGGAGCTTTGATTCGACGGTCAAAGAATACGAGGTCTCCTGCCATTCCCACCGCGCAAAAGGGGGGCCAAAAAATCCGGCGATATTGGAGAAGACAATACCAGAATAGAGATTCTCTTCTGTCCATTGTTTGACAATTTACTGGCATATCTTGTACTTTTATGATACAAAAGTATTATATATATGCCTATCTATAGGAAATTAATTAATAATATACATGATTATTTGGAGAGCAAAACTCCCAATAACCCGACTTTGCTCATCGCTGGGGCCCGCCAAGTAGGGAAAACCACCTTGGTGACTGAAGCTTTGAAAGAAAGGCCCTCTCTTATTTTGAATCTGGCGGAGCTGGCCACGCTTCCGCAAAAAATCGATGCCACTCAATCCTTTCAGGAGTTTGAGGAACTGTTATGGCGGGAATATAATTTCAAACCCTCACAAAATGTCGTGCTGGTTTTTGATGAAGCCCAGGAATCAAAAAAACTGGGGAGTTGGGTCCGATTTTTCAAGGAAAAATGGACGAATCAAAAAGTCATTTTATTGGGCTCCATTCTTTCCCGCTTGTTCGATGAAGAAACCCCTTACCCTGTGGGCCGGGTTGAAGAAATTATTCTGCGTCCTTTTACCTTCAAGGAATATTTGCTGGCCGTCAAACGACAGGGACTTATTGAGTTGATGGAAAAAACCACTTTTGAAAAACCGTTGAGCGAAACCCAAAAGCAATCCCTGATTCCTCCTTATCTGGATTATTTGCAAACCGGGGGAATGCCCGAAGTCGTTTTGAAAACCATCAACGGAGTCGAATTGCCCCACATCGCCTGGGACAAACTTCTGCGTCAGTATTCTTTGGATGTGGAGCGATATCTGGGAGAGATTTTCCGCAATCTGTTCATGACGGCGCTCGATCGCATGGCCGATGTGACATGTCATCCTGTAAAAATGAGCCAACTGATTTCAACGCACTCTCCGTCTTACAGGAAAATCCCCAAGCTTTTGGAAGTTTTGGAAAAATGGCATCTGGTTCACAGGATCAGCGCCCAAACCAGACACCCGGAATCGGCCGGCGGCATGGCTTCCAAGAGGTATCTTTTCGATGTGGGTTTGACCCATTTTTTCATCAATAGAATGGGCCGGATTGAATGGAAGGAAAGGGGGGATGTCGGGAATTTGATTTATCCGAAACTTCAGGAAAATTTTGTCTGTAATGAACTGATGGCATCGGCGCCGTACGCCACAACAAGCCTGAACTATTACAAGGAAAATCAAAACAGCCGGGAGATTGATTTTGTTTTTTTCGGTGAAAAAGAGTGGATCCCCATTGAAGTCAAATCCCAGTCCGGTTTCAGCAGAAACAGCCTGTTGCCCATGATTCACTTTTTGGAATCAAGAAATCTGAAGAAGGGGGTTCTTGTGTACAATGGAAAAATGAAACGGATCCGGCATCGGGGAAAAGATATCTGCGCCATGCCCCCTTTTCTGGTGAGCGAAATTTCACGCTTGGTATCATAAGGAAATTAAATTGACTTTACCGAGTGGTTGGGCAAAGTAGGAATGAAATGTTTAAACTTGGCCCTTGGGAAATTGTTTTGATCGTCGCCGTTGTGCTGATTATCTTCGGCCCCAAAAGATTGCCGGAACTGGGGAAGGGGATCGGGCAGTTTTTCAAGAATTTTAAAAAGAGCGTGAGCGGCGAGCCCGAAGAAAAAGAAGAAAAGAAAAAAGAAGAATAAAAAGCCCGGAAGAGCCGAAAGCTCAACCGGGCTTTTTGTTGTACTATCAGGATTTTCTTTCTATTCCGTTATTTCACAACATTCCTCAACACAGGTCATGCACGAGACGCTGTCTTCATCTTCACAGATCGGATTCCCGTCGGTGATGGCCTCCTCGGCGGCCTGCTGACATTCGAAATCGTCGTTGCACTCGGCGATTTCACAATCGCTCTCCTCATCCCCCTCTTCACCACCCTCATCCTCATCCTCGGTGGTGGATAGATCGCAACTGACATCGCTGGTGAGGGAGACCGCCGAACCGCCCGATGAACAGGAGGTATTGGCGCCGCTGACCCCCGCACTTTCGGTCATGCAAATATGACAGCTCACGATGGTCCCGTCCCCCATTTCAAAGGTCCCGTAAATTTCGGGAAAACAGTCGTCGGTGTTCCTCCAGATACCGGCGCTGTTCGCCCCCGCCTTCATGGTAATACTGCTTCCATCGTCGCATTCGCCGGTCACATCGTCCTCCAGTTCATAACTGGCAAAAAGCCCATTGCCATCCGGGCCGTCGCCCGAATTTTCTCCCTCCGAGTCCTGACAAAAATCGTCTTCGCCCACGGCAATGGAATGCCCCGAGCTGGCGGTGTCTCCATAGGTGCCGGGGGTTCCGGAACATAAAATGGATCCCCCTTTCTTTTCTGATGATGATGATTAAAAACTATTGATTAGGTTATTAAACCAGAATTCCAGCAAAATTTCAAAACAAATTTTCATTTTTTATTCACTTGCCGATGCAAAAACGGGAGAAAATTTCATCCAATACAGACTCATTTGTTATCTCTCCGGTGATACTGGCTAATTCTTTAGACATTATACGAAGTTCCTCGGCGAGGCATTCCTCATTCAGACCATTATCACGCAGATTGACGATAACCTCTTCTAATTGCGATTGAATTTTTTCAAAGACCTGCTGGTGACGTACATTATTCAGGACATAATTATGGTCTTTTACCAGATTTTGGTGGAGACAAAGGGCGTAAATTTTGTCCAAAAGATCGGAAATGCCGGTTCTCTCCCGTGCCGAAAGCTTGACAAACGGCATAACTCCCCCTTGGGGGGAGCTATTAAAAAGTTGATCGGGAACGGCATCCCATGCCGGAGGCAGATCGGCCTTGCTATATATAATGATACAGCGCCGTGCGTCACAAAGTGGAAGCAATTTTTGGTCTTCGGCAGTCAATTTTTGACTGGAATCGAGCAAAAGGAGGACCAGATCGGCCTTTTTGAGGATTTCGTTTGATCGCCTGATCCCTTCCTCCTCCACGGAATTTTCCGCCTCCCGAATTCCCGCCGTATCGGAAAAAATGGCCCGAATGCCCTGAATCATCCGTTCCCCCTCCACGATATCCCGTGTCGTCCCCGGCTGTTCATGAACAATCGCCCGCTCTTCATTCAAGAGGACATTCAAAAGGCTTGATTTTCCTACATTCGGTTTGCCGATAATCGCAACCCTTAAGCCCTCTTTATAAATCTGTCCTGTCTGAAATGAATCGAGGAGGCGCCCAATTTCTTCTTTAATGCCTTCAAAGAGGCGAAGACCATCCTCTTTTTTGAATGTCTGAACATCCTCCTCCGCAAAATCGAATCCCGCTTCAACGACCGCCATAAAATCGACGATCTTTTCCTTTAACTGCCGGATTGTCCGCGAAAGGGTTCCGTTTAGTTGGGAGAGGGCGTTTTTTGCCCCCCATTCGCTTTTTGCCGAAATCAGATCGGCGATCGCCTCGGCCTGCGAGAGATCGATTTTTCCGTTCAAAAAGGCCCGCCGGGAAAATTCCCCCGGTTCCGCCAGCCGCGCTCCCAATCCGAGTGCCAGCGCGACGATTTCTTTGAGAACAACCGGCCCCCCGTGGCCGTGGATTTCCACCATCTCCTCGCCGGTGAACGAATTGGGCCGTTTCATCCAGACCCCCATGACCTGATCAATTACAGGGGCAGGCAAAGCCCCCTCACCGCCGCTGTGCGGCTGGTTATTTATAGCTTGCGCTGTTTCTGGAAGGACAATTTGTCCGAGATAAAGACGGTGCGATTCAAACTCATCCGGATTTTTTTTACCGCGAAAAATTTGCGAGAGGATTTCCTTCGATCGCGGGCCCGAAAGTCGGATAATACCGATGGCCCCTTCACCGACAGGCGTTGCCTGCGCGACAATGGTATCGTTCAAATCGACAAGAGACATGCGGAGGGAGCTAGCATGTGGGATCAGGCGAAATCAAGGGGAAGGCGAGACCCGTCGCTGTTACCAAAAGATCGCCGAAAAATCGACATACTGTTGAAGAAGGCCGAAATCTTTTTTGTTCGCTGTGATGAGCGTCAATCCGTTGCGGCGACAGGTACAGGCGATTAAAGTATCATTCTGAAACGAGGTCAATTGCTCCTTGTTCCAATGAAATTTTTGCCTTAGTTTTGCGAGAATCTCCGAGGCAATCCGCCAGTCGTCGTAAAGAGGGGCGTAGATCCGCGGACAATGGCGCGCAAGATCTTCAATGAAGACAATGGTCTTTTTTGTTTTGGCTCCCCGCCTTAACTCGTGCAGAACAACGGCCGATTGCCTTATCAGATAACGGCGGGAGGCCCAATCCAGTTTTTCCTGATGTTTGTCGCGAATCCAGAAATCGAGGTAAATGTTGGCATCCAAGATGACCGAAACCGCCTTCATAAGGCAATGTCTCTACGGCTTAGACGCCCCGACTGTTTTTTAAGCAACTGCCAGAATTTCCGGCTCTCGAGGGCCTCGTCCACATGGCCTCCGCCTCGCTTCTGGTCCCCAAAAGCTCTTTCAAAGCCCTGGTCTTTCGGGGATCGACAAAATAGGCTTTTCTCGCCTTGTTAGACATGCATACATCTTATGTTGAACAGGCATACATGTCAACGGCCTTGTTTAAACAGATTTTTATGATGTCAACGAGCTCCGGATCAGTGGGGGGAGAGTAGATTTTTCCGTTGTTTTTTTCGGCGTATTGCGGATCCGGAAACACTTTATTCCAGATAAACCACGCTATACCAATCGATTAAATCAGAACCGTAGACATTGTTGTTGTCAACATATTCCACTCCATTAATATCAATCCATTTCAGAACCATATCATCAATGGCGCTCACACGTTCCTTCACTGTAGTCCATGCCGAGATTGGAATACAACCATCGTGATATCTATAATCTGTAAATGTCTGCGCAACTTCCGAATCACAGTAATAAAATGCGGTCCAGTTGCCGTCAGTGTCATCATTGAGAGTCCTTTCCGAAAGTGCCAACGTATCTGGACCAGCGCCTACCATAAACTCAATTGCTCCCATGTACAAAAACTCTGAAGGGTGAACAGTATCGGCAACAGAAAAACCGAGATGATACTCGTCGGAAGAACCTGAATTAGATTCACAGGAAATAAGAGGAAGATCCGGGTTGATGTTGTCACCATTGAGATCCAACTCATTGCTGTGATCGCCGATGGTGAAATAGATATCGTTTCCTGGAGAATAATCATCACTACCATCAAAGCGGGTCATTAAGAACGTCAAAGGGACCTGACCGGAGTACAGGGCATCAAAAGTGTAAGCGGTTCCATTGAGAAATTTACCTTCAACTTCATCTTGAAAACGGTCATAGGCTTTTGCCCTTTCATCGAGACACAACTCGTCATATTGTCCGGTATTGGGGTCTATCGGGCAAAAAGATTCATCCGGTGGGAGACAGAGGTCAAGAATATCCTGCTTGGTGATTCCCGGTAATTCAACGGCGCCGCCGCCTGTATCATCCGGTTCCGGCGTTATTCCCGGTTCGTCTGTTTCCTGGTCCGGGTTGCTCGCTGAATCGACTTCATCAACTTCAGTAGGATTCAGATCGTATTCGGGTCGACATGCCGGTAATCCGAATAATATGGGGAACGAGTAATATGGCATAAATTTTTCCTCCAATTTTCTACATTTTGTATAATTCTCTTTGATCTTCCAAGACCTGCAAAGGCACTCCTCCGTGAGGATAGATCACAATATAATTCATTCCGTTGGCATCCATTTCGGCCATGAGTGAGTCTACATGGGCCCCGCCGGCAATCAAAATGCTTTGCTGTGTGCCATCGAGAAGCATCTGTTTTTGCATATTGTCGACCATCGCATAGGACCTTTCGTGCAGAGCGGGCATGTATCTTTCAAGCGAATTCGATTTGTCGACCTCGGCAAACCCGGCATACAATTCTTTGCTTTCGGCGCCGTACGTCTTGATCGCATCGCCATAATAAAATTCCAATGCTTGAGCACTCCTGGGAATCGGCCAGGCACGCAGGGTCTGCTCACCTCGCATGCCCGGGATCTGCCCTCGTGGAGCATTTCTCACCGCAAGCTCTTTATTCTCAACATAAACATCGCTCTCCGAGAAAATTGTTCTAAAACCTGCCGGGTATAAACTTTCAATGATCAGACGTTGAATGGGTTCTTGTTGTTCTTTGAGGTGAGCATCAACAATGACAACGACAAACTCGGCACTTTCGCTTCTGTTATTGACTGCATATTCGATCACATCCCCACCAATGAAACCGGCATCACCAATAGAGCCAAAATAAGGGCGCATCAGGTTCAAAACTTCAGGATGATTGTTGTAGTTGCAAATTCCATCTTCCGATGTGACTGAATAATCTGCTTGTACCCTGTAACCTCCATGATTTTTCAGACCAAAGGCAATGTCCTCGATGAAGTACAAAAAAGTCCTGGAGAAATACTTTTCGCCCTTTTCATTCGCGCCCTTTAGACCCTGTTTAAATTTTTCCAACAGGGCCTTCGATTCATCCACCGAAAACGAAGTAACCGTACCATTGAGACGCATGCATTCCTTCAGTTTTACCTTTAATGAACCATCGAAAGGTCCTAATGACTTATCCACGTAGTTGAGTAGCCGCGCGAAAGGGTCCACTTCGCTCAAAAAGTTTAGTATTCCATCTATCACGATATTATTATCGGCAACTCGCGGGAAAAGTTGCCTCGTATTTTAATTCAAAATAACCTTGTATTTTTAATACATAATATTTATAATAACCTTGTATTTTTAATATATAATGAAAAGATTAATAGAATCAGAGCTTTATAACTGGGGAAAGGATTTCCGACGGAAGCCACTGATTCTTCGCGGGGCGCGGCAGGTAGGGAAGACCTTTACCGTCAAAAAGTTCGGCGCGGAGGTATTTGCCGGCGACTTTGTCCCGGTGGATCTCGAAAAACATCCCGAATGGCATCCCATTTTTGAAAAAAATCTCGATGCCAAAAGGATCCTCTCGGAACTCGAACTGGTTTGCCAAAAAAAAATCACGCCGGGCCGGACACTCCTTTTTCTGGATGAAATTCAAAGCGCCCCGCGCGCCCTCATGGCCCTCCGGTATTTTTATGAAAATCTTCCGGAGCTCCACGTCATCGCCGCCGGTTCCCTTTTGGAATTTGCCCTGAAAGAAATTTCTTTTCCCGTCGGGAGGGTCCAGTTTCTGGAGCTTTTCCCCATGAACTTCGCCGAGTTCCTCTGGGCGACGGGAAAAGAACCGCTCGCGGATCTGGTCTTGTCGCCCATCCCCGACGATCCCAAAAAGGCCCCCTCGGAAACAATCCATCGCCTTCTTCTGGATGAAACGAGAAAATATCTTTTTGTCGGCGGCATGCCGGAGGCAGTCCGGGTTTATGCCGAAACAGAATCGTTCAAGGAGGGCTTTGCCGTCCACGCCGAACTGGTCAACGCCTACCGCGCCGATTTTGCCAAATACACCCCGCGGGTCGACAAGCAATGCCTGGAATCGGTCTTTCGGGGAGCGGCCAAAAACGCCGGCCGTCAGATCAAATACAGCCGGCTTGCCGAAGGGCACAGCAATCCGACCTTAAAAAGGGCCTTCGATGTTTTGTGCCAGGCCCGTCTCGTTCAAAAAATCGAATCGGCCAGTCCGGCGGGCCTCCCCTTGGGGGCTTTAGACCATGCCGGAAGATTCAAGGCCCTTCTTCTTGATCTTGGGTTGATTCATCACTTCTGCGGCCTGCCGGTTGAGGCGCTCGCGACGGAAAAGGATCTCCTGTCGGTTTACGAGGGGGCGTTGGCCGAACAGTTTGTGGGACAGGAACTCCGGTCGGTTTTGGGCAATGAACTGTTTTACTGGTCGCGGGCCGAAAAGAGCAGTTCCGCCGAGGTCGATTATCTTTTCACAAAAAAAGGAAAAATATATCCTGTTGAAGTCAAAAGCGGCCCCGCGGGGCGGTTAAAAAGCATGCACCTCCTTCTGGAAAAATATCCGAACTGTCCGGAAGGTTTTGTCGTTTCGGAGGCGCCGCCGGCGGAACTGCCCGAAAAGAGGCTCCGTTTCATCCCCCTTTATTATGCCTATTCCCTTGGCGCATGATGCATCAGCGCGAGCAGATGAGAAGTTTCACGCCGTCTTCGAAGAGGGTTTGCATTTTGTCGCCGGGCACCAGCCTTTCGACGATTCCCTTCCCAAAGGAGGGATGGTCGATCAGCTCCCCTTCCTTGAAGGTTTTGTCGGTTGAGTAGGCCTTCAAAGTCCCCTGGGCCCCGGCAACCGCTTCCTGCCAGCTTCTCCTCACGGGAACGGTCTCCTTCCGCGCGGTTTTTTTTGAGGGTTTTTTCTTTCCCGCCGTTTCGGGATCCCGGTAATTGTGTTCCGCAAAACAGGTCTTGCACTGGCACTTGCCGATGGTTGTCGCGTCCTTCATGCTGACAATCACATGGGCCAGCGTCAGTTTGCATTTGCCGCACCAGGATAACACATCCTTGCCGGCGCCGAGTTGTTGGTTTGTCATGGCGATTGATTTCTCCTTGAGGTTGATTGAATGGATCCGCCTTCACACCACGCCCGGATCTGCCTGTAGACGCGGGGGCTTTTTTGCAGGTTGTGGTGCGAAAGGCCGGGGAGGATTTTGCAGTGCTTTTTTGGGAAAGGGATGTTGCTCCCCGAAAAGAGGCCCCGTCCGATTCCGCTCCCCGGATGAACGAGGCCGTCGCCGAAAAAACGCCCCATTATGGAGTCCGCCCTTTTCGAAAGGGTGCTACAGATCAGATAGTGGTCGGCGCTTTTGAGAAGTGGGATTTTGTTTTGGTGCAGGTAAAAAAGTTTTTCGGAATGGCCGTGGTTCCAGTCGTCGTCGATGATGTAACCGTGGCGCATGTCCTTGATGCCGTCGCTTCGCAGATCGATAAACCGGGCCAGCGCCCGGGTGGCGGGGTTGGGGATCCTCTGCAGAATCGCCGTGGTCAGTTTGCCGAATTTTTCAAAGTGGGTCCCCAAGTGGGGCGATCCGAGGTAAAAAATCTTTCGGATCAGCCGGACCCATTTTTTCTTTCCCATTTCCCCGTAATGGCAGGCGCTACGGTAAATCAGCCCCCCCATGCTGTGGCCGATCAGGACGATGTCGGTCACTTCGACGGGATAATTGCGGATGAGCCTTTCCAAAAGGTCGGAGAGGCGTTTGCCATTGGTGGAGATGTGGAGGCCCGAGTTGTAGCGGACAAAGAAAGGGGTGAATCCGGCGTCTTTCTTGAGAAGCAGGCCGTAGTTTTTTGAGGGGTTTCCCTTGAATCCCCAGCTTGTCTGCGAGGCGCAACTGCCGTGCATAAGAATGGATATCTTGCCGGTTTGCGGCAGGTTCATGCCGGC
This sequence comes from Deltaproteobacteria bacterium, assembly GCA_016183175.1. Classification (NCBI taxonomy): domain Bacteria; kingdom Pseudomonadati; phylum Myxococcota; class Myxococcia; species Deltaproteobacteria bacterium. The sequence continues at coordinate 19,646 of JACPFC010000022.1, read as the reverse complement.
CAGCGCGGCTTTCGTGAGCGGAAGGGGTTTTCCCTCGGCATAAAACTCCATCGGAATGGCAAAGGGGCTTTTTTTCCTTTCGAACGTGTCGCCGACAATGCCGTTGACGATGCTTAATACGGTCATCTAAGTTTTGTACCTTATCTTCTTCACCAGATCCAAAAAGCCGATCTCCCGGTGGATCATGTACTGCTGAACCACCGACATAATCGTGTTGACCATGATGTAGATGACGAGGCCGGAAGGGAGAAAGATCATGAAGGCCGAAAACATAATCGGCATGATCATCATCATTTTCTGCTGGGCCGGGTCGGCGCTGGGGCTGGGGGTGAGCTTCTGCTGGGCCGCCATGAGGATGCCGAGCAAGATCGGCGTGATCAGATAGGGGTCGGGCGCCGAGAGATCGCGGTAAAACCAGAAAAACGGCGCGTGATAAAGCTCAATGGCGTTATAGAGCACCTTGTAGAGGGCGATATAGACCGGCATCTGGATCAACAGCGGCAGGCATCCCCCCATCGGGTTCACCTTGTGCGTCTTGAACAACTGCATCATCTCCACGTTCAACTTTTCCTTGTTGTCCTTGTATTTTTGCCGCAATTCCGTCAGGCGCGGTTGCAGTTTTTGCATCGCCTTCATCGACTGCATCGCCTTTACGTTGATCGGATGGAGAAGGAGCTTGACGAAAAAGGTCAAAACGATAATCGCAATGCCCCAATTCGGGATGATTTTGTGAAAGAAAATCAAAAGCCATAAAATGGGAATGGCCACGAAGCTGAACCAGCCGTAATCGACGCTGTGTTCGAGGTTTACCCCAAGGATTTTCAACTCCTCCCTTTTTTTCGGGCCGAGATAGGCGGAAAAACGCCTCTGTATTTTTTCGCCTGGGTTTAAAGTCACCCCTCCGTAGGAAAGCGAGTTATACACGCCGTCGCCGGCCGATTTTCCATAAACCGCCGAGACCCCATCGACCCCCTCACGGGCCGAGCCGGCCTGGCGGGCGATAATCCCCATAAAAAAGTACCGGTCGGTCAGGCCGCTCCAGTAGATTTTGCCCCGCTCCTCGTTTTTGGGGGCCAGTTTTTCCCAATTCGCAAAGACCTTGAGTTTTCCGTCGACAAAAAGGTCGGGGACAAACAGATCGGGCGGGCCTGTCAGGAAACCAAAAAAACCCCCCCCCTTTTTCACCGCTTTTTGCGGACGGTTGATCCAGAGACGAGGCTCCAGATCGACCGGTTTGTCCCCCCGATTGACAAGCTCGACTGTCAAATCGAGGACATGAGGATTGATCCGGCTGTTTAAAACAATTCTTTTGCGAATCTCCATCGTCGGGCCCTGAAAACTCAAGACCAGTTCGTTTTCCTGTTCCGACTCGACGGTATAAACCGGCTCTGTCGGCTCTGTCCCCCCTTCGAGGCTTAACCGAAAGGCCTGGGTCAATGACCCTTGGGTCAATGACCCTTGGGACACTGTCCCATCTCCTTCACCGGCGCCATTGATCAGATCGATGAAAGGGGAGGTTTCATCCGCGCCGGTGTGAAATTTTTTGAGGCTCCAGTGCTTTAATGCCCCCCCCTTCGTGGAAAAAACCGCCTTGATCTCATCGTTCTCAAAAATAATTTCACGGACGGGGGTGGTGGGGGTTTCGGATTGGGTCAGATTGAGACGATCTTCCGCCGGTTGAAGACCGGATGGGGCCGGCGGCGCCTCGGGAGGCGCTGTTTCCTTCTTTTCGGGAGAGGGTTGCGGCCATCCGACGGGCGGCGGGGGGGCAAACCAAGTGTAGTAGATAATCAAAACCGCCAGACTTAAGACGACCGCCAGAATGGTTCGGGGTGTTTGGGGCATGAGGGAAGGTTTATTGCCATAGGGGAGAAACGATGTCTATCAAAAAGCCCCACCCCTCGCGCTTGCCCGCCTTTGGAGGGCTCCTTTGCCCATGGGATTATTTTCATCATCATCCCAGCAGGCTGGGTTGTCGGCGATGTATTGGCGGATTTTGAACAAATCATCTTCATCACGAATGATATGTTCATAATAATTGCGTTGCCATAAGGGCCCAAGACGCGACAACAATCGATTCACGGCAATCGCAGAAATCGATTTGAACGCCCCAACAACATCCCCCAACGACGTAGGGGCGGGGCTTGCCCCGCCCATCATTCCATCGCCCATCATTCCATTCACCGTGACGGGCAGGGCAAGCCCTGCCCCTACATTTCGTTGAATCATGATAATTCCATGAATATGATTGGGCATGATGATGAACGCATCCAATGTCACGTTTTTGAATCGTTGCGACAGACCATTCCATGCAAATTGAACAATTTCCCCCGCCTCATTCAACACCATCTTCCTGTCAACGATCTTCCCCAACAAACATTCCCGGTTTTGGACGCAAATCGTGACAAAATAAGCTCCCTGTTGGGAATAATCATACCCCGATAACCGTACGGATCGCCGATGATGAATATCTAGATCAAACCGCATGATCCGATTATCGGTTCATGAAACACGAGAGTTGCGGATTATGTAAAAAATGTTCGGGATTACGTATAAAAAATTTTGAGCGGCATCTTTGCCGCCCTGCCCCCATATTATCGGTAAGCTCACGATTTTGTTGCGTGATTTTTTTAAAAAAATTTTATGTTCAATAATACAGCGTAATTTCAAATAATTAGCCCATTTTTTAAAAGACTTAAAGAAAGACCGGAGAAGCTTTTCTTACCGCTTCCAGTAGGCGACATGCCGCATCTTTTGCATCGGCGGCCGCTTCGGAAGAAACATGGATGCCGCCTCCATAATCGCCCGTTTCCCGGAGCGAGCGCAGAAAGGAAAAATCAGCCCCCAAATTTTCAGACCAGAGGCCCTTCATGACCAGATCGCGGTGCACTGCCGCCTCGACCGCGGAATGCTTGACAAAACTTTTACCCTGCACCGAAAAGAGCGCTGACACGGCATAAAAAGCCGCATAATAAGCCCGCGAAGCCGCCGCATCCGGATCGGTCGAAACAAGCGTATCCACGGTTTTCAAGGCCTGCGAAGCGCGTTGCCAAAAATCCAGAGCTTCCTCGTTCATATCTGAATTCCTTCGCTCTTTGCATTCCGGTACAGTGCAAATTGACCCGCCTGATATGCCTGCACATCGACGGGCGTCGAATGAATGGGACGCCCAATTTTAAGCTGAAGGGGATAAAGCGCACGAATAATGAGCCGAAGATCGCTACCAATATCAACCGGACCGTCGAGAAGAACTAAAATGTCAATGTCACTGTCGGCCATGGCTTTTCCCCTGGCCTCAGAACCATAAAGCACCACACCCCGGAACCGATCGGCCAAAACAGAAAGCAAAGACTTGCGAATTTGCTGAAGAACCTGTGGCTCCATAATATCGGGGGCTTTGCCGCTGGTGCCCGGGGTCCCCACCGAACGCCACCGGTTCAAGTGAGGTGGGGGCGGAAACTGATTCCGCTCCCAAGCCGCTTCATCCGCCACTGGCGGCGCGGCTTGGGAACCCTACCCCCCGTTCGCTCGGACTGGCAAAGCCAGATCCTCGCTCACATGAATAATAGGGTGCCAGTCGAGGAGGATGAAGGCAAGTCCAATTTGATCCCTAAAAAAGCCGGAAGTTGTGAGACATAAGTTCTCATGGTACCGGATCGAAACCCCCTTCGCAATAGGGATGACACTTGAGAATCCGGCGTCCAGTCAAATAAACCGCCTTCCCCCAGGAAAATTTTGCAAAACATTGCCGCGAGAACGTAGAACAACTCGGTTCAAACCGGCAAACACGGGGGAGAAAAGGGGAAATCCATCGTTGATATTGCGAAATGAGGAAAAAACTAAACCTGTTTCTTATCATCGGGCTTTGTCCCGCACCCATTGAGGATGAACTTGAACATTTCATGCCAATCGGTCTTTGAAAAAGAGGGGAGGGGGCGGTCGGAAAAAAAAAGATAGTCCCAACACCCAAGACTCCCCTTGTTTTTCCGGAAAAATTCGCGGATCAGCCGCCGTGCGCGGTTTCGAACAACGCTGGGACCAAACCTGCGGGTGAAAACCAGCGCCAGCCGCGGCCGTCCAAAATCGTTTTGGAGCCGGAACAGGCGAATTCCGCCCCCTTTAAAACTTTCCCCCCGGTTCCGGATGCGGCGAATCAGCCGACCATCGTTGATTCTCTCGCTCCGCGTGAATCTTTCGCCAGGCTGTCGACAAAGTCCCATCTGCTTCGTTGCCCGCTTCACCCGCAATCCTCACGTACTTGCGTGTACGCTCCGGTTGCGGGTTTGCGGGCGCCTTGCATCTGGAACTTTCTCAACAGCCTGAACAACACCCGGTTTGTCAACAGATTAACCCTATTTTTTGTAGACACTTGGGGTCAAAACCTTGCGTCCTTTTTTGCGTCGCCTCGCCAAAACACGTCGCCCGCCGGGACTTTTCATTCTTTTCCTGAAACCATGCCGCCGCTTGCGCTTGATTTTGCTGGGCTGGTAGGTCCTCTTCATTTTTTGTTCCTAAATTTTTTTAAATTCCGCAGTGATAAAGAGGGTACCGGTTTTTCACGAATAAATTTCTTTGTCAACGTAAAAAACTTCCAAAAAAAATAGTGAACGTTGACCGGCACTTAATCGCAACAAGAAAAATTCGGAAAATAAATCTGGACAAGGCGCCGCGCTGTGGATAAAAATTCAATTCGCTTTTCAGGGAAATTTGAAAATCGGGCGGCGCTTGAAAGAGAAAAAAGTTTTTGCCCCGAACGGCAAGGGAGGTCGAAGGGATAAAAAAGTTTTTCCTTTTTAAGTCCGCTGGCAGTTCCGGTCTTCCGGTTCTATACGTTTTTCAAACCTCATCGTTCTAATCGTCAGGGGGGGTGGTGTGTCTCAAGGATTATCTGCTCTCGAAGTACGGGCTTCCAATGGGGTTAATGCCGAGATAGCGGGAGAGTTAAGCCTTAAACTCCTCGATTCGCTCAAGACAAAAGTCAGCGAATTCAACTTCAACAACTGGTTTAAGAACGCCCAATGGGTCGTCAACGGCCCCGGGGAAGTAGCCCTCCTTGTTCCCAGCAAGTTCGTCCGCGACTGGATCCTCGAAAATTACCTCGAAGTCATCAAGTTTGAACTGTTCAAGATCACCGGTGCCGAATGCAACGTGAGCGTCAGGATTGACTCGTCAATTCCTTCCCGTTCAAACGGACCGTCCCTTCCTGTCGGTTCTGTGCCATCTCCCGCCACCCCTGTCCGCGGCATGCCGCAGGCCCCAACGCATGAAATACCGGCCAGCCTGAACAGCCGCTATGTCTTTGACAATTTTGTTGTCGGCGATTCCAACCAGTTTGTCCATGCCGCCTGCCGGGCCGTGGCGAACAATCCAGCCAAAAATTACAACCCGCTCTTCATTTACGGGGGGGTCGGCCTTGGCAAGACCCACTTGGTGAACGCCATTGGGATCGAGGTCCTCCGCAAAAACCCGGCCTGCAAAATCATTTATGCGACAGGGGAAAAATTCACCAACGAGGTCATCAACAGCATCCGCTACAACAAAACCTTCGAATTGCGCCAAAAATACCGCAATAACTGCGACCTGCTCCTGATCGACGATGTCCAATTTATCGCCGGCAAGGAAAAAACCATGGAGGAGTTCTTCCATACTTTTAATGCCCTCTACGAGCTCCGCAAACAGATTGTGATGACCTCCGACACCCTGCCGAAGGACATCCCCAATCTGGAAGAGCGGCTTCGTTCCCGTTTCGGCTGGGGCCTTCTGGCCGATATTCAGGCCCCCGAGCTGGAAACACGGGCGGCCATCCTGCGTAAAAAGGCGGAGGATGAGGGAATTGCCCTCTCCGATGAGGTATGCCAGTTCATCGCCTCGCATGTAAAAACAAATGTCCGCGACTTGGAGGGATGCCTCGTCCGGGTTTCGGCCTTTGCCTCGATGGCAAAGATTCCCATCACGGTCGGGCTTGCCCGTGAGGTGCTGAAAAATATCCTTCGCGGATTCTCCACTGTTCCCTCCATCGAGGCCATCCAGCACACCGTGGCTGACTACTTTAAACTCCAGATTGTCGATCTGAAATCACACCGTCGTCATCGGAACCTCGCCGTGCCCCGGCAGATCGCCATGTACTTGTGCAAAAAATACTCAAAGGCCTCATACCCCGAAATCGGAAACAAATTCGGCGGCAAGGACCACACCACGGTCATCCATGCCTTTCAAAAAATAAGCCGGTCGGTCACCGATGACTCCTCCCTCCGCGATCGGGTCGACGCCCTCGAAAAAATCATCGCCGGACATGCATAAACTCCCAGGATCAAGCGGCCCAAATCGCAACATTTGCCCTTGATTTACAAAAATTTTAACGCTAGCTCTTTGTCCTGTAACTGTGAACAAGCTGTGGACTCAATGGCCCAAAAAGGTGTGGATAGTATGTGCTTCATCAACGGATCTTGGGCAACATGATCGGTCTTCCCCGCAAAACGGGGAAAACTTGAAAGCGGCGCCGGATCTTTTATCTTTTGTTTTTTGAACTGTTGGCTGGGTTATCCCGCTATTCACAGGCTCTATCGACGATAACGGTTATAAATAATATATTCTTATAAGAGGGGAGAAAGAAATGGACTTTAAAATCACCAAAAAAGATTTTCTCGATGCCTTGGCCCAGGCACAAGGGGTGGTGGAAAGGAAAAACACCATGCCGGTTTTGTCCAATGTTCTTCTTGACGCGGAGAAACAGGGGCTCAAGATATCTGCGACCGATCTTGAGGTGACGGTTGTGCGGCAATGTCCCGCGCAGGTTCTGCAAGGGGGGAAAATCACCGTTCTGGCGCGGAGCCTTCATGACATTGTCCGCGAGGTCGATCAGGATGAGATTGTCTTCAAGGTGGATGCCCAAGATCGAGTTGAGGTGACCGCGGGTGCGTCGCAATTCAAGATTCCGGGCCTGACCGCCAAGGAATTCCCGGCGCTCCCCACGATTCCTGACAGTTTATCTGAAATCCCCTGTGAGCTGGTGAAAAATATGGTTGAAAAGACCTCTTTTTCGATGTCCACGGATGAAACGCGCTATAACCTGAACGGTGTCCTTCTGCAGGGAGAAAAAGAGGGGGAAGTCAGAATGGTGGCGACCGACGGCCATCGCTTGGCCCTTGTCGATCAGAAGATACCATCCGGCGGATTTGGGGCGGTCAAGGTGATTATCCCGCGGAAGGGGGTTTCCGAACTTAAAAAAATGGTCTCGCAGGAAGGGAGCTTTGAACTGGGGGTGGGGCCGAAAAATCTCTTCGCCCGGAAGGGGAATGTTTCTCTCTTTATTCGGCTGATCGATGGTGAGTATCCAGACTATACCCGTGTTATTCCAAAGGAAAACGACAAGGTTGCCTCTATCCCTCGGGGGCTGTTTGTCGGCGCCCTCCGAAGAGTCTCGCTTCTTTCTAACGAGCGCTCGCATGGCGTTGTCTTGTCTTTCTCCCCCGGCCATTTGGATATTTCGACGAATAACCCGGATTTGGGTGAGGCGCGAGAAGAGCTGACGGCGGAATACAAAGGGCCGAACATGAATATCGGCTTTAATGCCCGCTACTTTCTGGATGTTCTGGATGTCATCCGCGATGAGAAGGTCATTTTGGAGCTTAAGGACGAGCTGTCCCCCTGTTTGATCCGTTCGGAATACGACCGCGGGTTCCAGTGCGTGATCATGCCGATGAGGATTTGATTCATGCGCGTACGCGCATACGTGCGTACGTGCCTGCGTTTGACAGGTGCACATACAGGCGCTTTCTTTAAAAAACTATCTTAAATCGTTCCGAACCGTGACACGAGATCACCTCTTGTCCAAGGGAGAACCGTCGGCGATGATCGAGGCTTTCTTGAACACCCCGCCGGTTTCGCATCAGATCCGGATTTCCTTCGAGACAAGGGAAAACCGGACGACAAGAGAGGTTCTGCTCAACAAAAAAAGACCCCACCTTTTCAGGGAGTACTATGGTCTTGTTCCTCTCCTCCTATTTGAACCGGGGGAGGTCTATCTTTTTCGCGAATCGCCGTCACAACGGCGCAGGTTTTTGAATCAGGCGGTGTTTCTGGATTATCCCGCATCGCTTAAAACCTTGGGTGCCTATGACGAGGTGGTGGCGCAAAAAAACCGGATTTTAAAGGAGGGGAGAGGTGGCAACGCCACTGGCGTCGTCGGCCCTGCCGCCTTGGAGATATGGAATGAACAACTGGCCAAACTCGGGGCGATCATTGTCGAACAGAGAATCGAGTGGGTTCGGAAAATGAACGAGAGGATCGGGGAGGAGTATCGGAATCTGTCGCGCGGAAAGGAAGAGGCGAAGATGGTTTATCGTTCGTCGACGGAAGGGGAGACGGAGGAGGAAATTTTTCAGGCGCTTCAAAATTTAATCCGTGAAAAAGAAGCGGAAGAAAGGCAACGAGGCGAATCGATTGTCGGCCCCCACCGGGACGACTTTTCCTTCCTGATCGACGGCCGTTCCATCAGTGAATTCGGGTCGCAGGGGGAAAACCGCTCCGCAGTGATCGCCCTCAAACTTTCGCAGATCAAATTGCATGAAAAAGGGCATCAAAAAAGCGCCATTTTTCTTCTCGATGACGTTGTTTCCGAACTCGATTCGGATCGAATCGAGGGGCTTTTTTCCACCCTCCAAACCACCCCTGGGCAGGTCTTTATTACCGCCACGGAAAAGTCAAAATTATCCAATGATTTCAAAGAGAAAGGAGCATACTTTTTGGTTGAAGAAGGGGCGGTCCGTGTGCTAGGTTGAAAGTGACTTCAGCGCTCTTTTTATGACTCAATTAACCCTTTCGTCCCAGCAATATGACGCCTCCTCCATCCGTGTTTTGGAGGGGTTGGAGGCGGTCCGCAAGCGCCCCGCCATGTATATCGGCTCAACCGGCTCGGGGGGCCTCCATCATCTTGTCTACGAGCTGGTCGACAACTCCATCGATGAGGCGCTGGCCGGCTTTTGCGACGACATCAAGGCGGTCATCCAGATCGACAACACCGTGACGGTGGAGGATAACGGTCGCGGCATTCCGGTGGGCATGCACCCGACCGAGGGGGTCTCGGCGGCCGAAGTGGCGCTCACCAAACTCCATGCCGGCGGAAAATTCGAAAAGAGCGCCTACAAGGTCTCCGGCGGTTTGCACGGTGTAGGCGTCTCCTGCGTCAACGCCCTTTCGGAAAAACTGGAGCTGGAAATTCGCCGCGACGGCAAGGTCTATCAGCAGTCCTATCAGAGAGGGGTCCCGGACGCCCCATTGAAAGAGGTGGGGACCACCGACAAACGCGGCACCAAAATCTGGTTCAAACCCGATCCCGAAATTTTCGAGTCGCTGGAGTTCAGTTTTGATGTCCTCTCGCAACGCCTGCGCGAACTTTCCTTTTTAAACCGCGGCGTCAAAATCCTCATCCGCGACGAACGGGCCGAAAAAGAGCATCTGTTTGAGTACAAGGGGGGGTTGGTCAGCTTTGTCGAGTTTTTAAACCAGCGAAAAGCGCCTGTTCATCCGAAGGTCATCTATTTTGAGGGGGAAAAGGATGGAGTGGTTGTCGAGGTGGCCATGCAGTGGAACGACGGCTACAACGAAAGCGTCTTTTCCTTTGCCAACAACATCAACACTGTCGAGGGGGGGACGCATCTCTCCGGATTCCGCTCCGCCCTCACCCGCTGTGTCAATGCCTATGCGGAAAAGGCGGGTTTGCTCAAGGGGTTGGAAGAGAAACCATCCGGTGAAGATACCCGCGAGGGGTTGACCGCCATCATCAGCGTTAAAATCCCCGAGCCGCAGTTTGAAGGGCAGACAAAGGCCAAACTGGGAAACAGCGAGGTGGAGGGGATTGTCAAGCAGGCGATCAACGACCACTTCGGCGCCTATCTGGAGGAACATCCCGCCGATGCGAAGCGGATTGCGCTTAAGGTGACGGAGGCGGCGAGGGCCCGCGAGGCGGCGCGAAAGGCGCGGAATCTTGTCCGCCGCAAAAGCGCCCTGGACGTCGGCTCACTCCCCGGAAAGCTGGCCGATTGTCAGGAAAAAGACCCGCGGCATGCGGAACTGTATATTGTCGAGGGAGATTCGGCCGGCGGCTCGGCGAAACAGGGGCGCGACCGGCGAAATCAGGCGATCCTTCCGTTGAAGGGGAAAATTTTAAACGTCGAAAAGGCGCGCTTCGATAAAATGCTCTCCTCCGAGGAAATCCGCGTGCTGATCACGGCGCTCGGCACCGGCATCGGCGAGGCCGATCATAACATCGAAAAACTCCGCTATCACAATATTATTATCATGACCGACGCCGACGTCGACGGCTCGCACATCCGTACCCTGCTTCTGACGTTCTTTTACCGCCACATGCCGCAGGTGATCGAGCGGGGCCATCTGTTCATCGCCCAGCCGCCGCTCTACCGGCTTAAAAAGGGGAAGACCGAGACCTACTTGAAGGACGATCAGGGTTTGAAGGAATACCTGATTGAGTTTGGCGTTGAGGCGGTGAAGGTCAAGACCCGGGGGAAGGAAATTACCGGAAAGCCGCTGGCCGATCTGGTCCGTCTGCTGATTACCTACGGGCAGATCATGGAGCGGGTGGAAAAGCGCTGTGATCCCCGCATTGTCCTTGCCCTGGTGCGCGCCACCCGGATCGATCGCGACGCCTTGAAGGACGAAGCGGCGCTGGCGGCGGAGCTCGAAAAGGTCCGCTCTTTTCTCAAGCAGGAAATCGACGAGATGAGCCACTATACGGAGGAAAATCTTCCGGACGAGGAGCATTCATCGCGGCGGATCGTCTTCCACTCGACCTACAAGGGGGCGCGGCGCGCCACGACGATTGATGACGAATTTCTGGCCGGCGCCGAAATCCATCAGCTCCAGAAGATGGAAAAAGAATTCCGCGAGCTGGGGGAGGGCCCCTACCAGATCTGGCATGATGAGAAGCGCTTTGTGGTGAGAAGGCCGGAGCAGGTGCGCGATTACGTGTTAAACGAGGGGAAGAGGGGGATAACCATTCAGCGCTACAAGGGCTTGGGTGAAATGAATCCGCAACAGTTGTGGGATACAACCATGAACCCCGAAACGCGCACGCTGTTAAAAGTCCAGGTGGAAGACGCCGTGGAATCGGATCAGATCTTTACCGTCTTGATGGGCGACCAGGTTGAACCCCGCCGGGAATTTATCGAGACCAATGCGTTGAACGTGAGGAATTTGGATATTTAGTTTTTCCGTGGCAGATTAAGCCGGTATTAGCGGGAGCGTTTCTCCGATCCTGGGGGTAATTTCGTGCCGCTTGGGCATGTCGTTCCAAAAACGTCCATCCAGTCTTCGACCTGTCCTGCTTTTTTGCACGCCGCCCCACTGTTTGAAGAAAAATGCGACTTCCTTTTTCTCACATAGGCCGCGGATTTGGCGTGCCCACTCCGGATTCATCGGCCTTGCCCCCGGACCGCTTTCACCTCCGACGATAGCCCAATGGATATTGGTTAAATCAGCCGGCCCAACCGGGCCAAGCAACGGTTCAAAAGAGATAAAACGGACTTTGGCGGGAACATTGCGAAGTCTGTCGATACGCCAAAGATATTGTTCGCTCTCAACGGAAACGCCCATCCAGACGTTTTGAGGCCAGGGTAATTCTTGGGCAAGGTCGGCAAGGCGGTCGGCTCTCTTTGTAAGAATCTGAAACGAGTGCCAATTGGCCTCTCGCATGACAGAGAATGCTTTTTTGATGAAAGCAACAGGAACTTTTTCATGGAAAAGATCGCTCATGCTGTTGACGAAAATGGTACGTGGTTTTTTCCATGTTAACGGCAATTCAAGCCGTTCCGGCCATAATTTGAGATCGAACCCCTGTTCATAAGGATGCCCGGAAACACCACGCCATCTTTCGGCAAAGATTTCGGCATAGCAGTGCTTGCACCCCGGGCTGATTTTCGTACGGTTGTTTTTCTCTGTCCTTTTATTCGTTGAATTATCAATCTATTTTCCTTTTCAAGATCAACAAGCGCTACTTTGATATCTTTAGCGACACCTGCGGTATTCTCGTACGCCCAGTCCTCTAATTGCTCATATAACACGCTTCGCTTTGGCGTGAGTCTTGTCGTGCAATTTATTGTCGGCCCGATTTTTGGAAAGATGTGTCGGCAAACCCCTTCCCCTCCCCCCGCGGATCCGAAATGGTGAGGGTTTTCTTTTCGTTCTGAATAAGCAGGGCCTGGACATTCCCCGTCGGCGGCTGTTCCTCGATGGTTCCCTGGCCGGCAAGCGCTTCACGAATGTTGTTGGAAACTTTTGGTTCGACCAGAATCTTGTCGGCGGCCGGTGAATAATAGATTTTCGGCCGGGCAATGGCCCCCGCAAACGACGCCTTCCAGTCCCAGACAAACAGGAAAACCTGAAAAAGATTCACCGGGATGTTAAAGCCCCCCGGAGTTCCGATGACCAGATACGGCTTTCCTTTTTTGAAGACAATCGACGGCGACATGCTGGAAAGGGGGCGCCGCCCGGGACGGATGGCGTTGGCGGTATGGGCTTTAAGCGAAAAATCGGCCATCTCATTGTTCAAAATAATTCCGGTTTCGGGGACGACAACACCGGAGCCAAAAGGGCTGTTCAACGTATTGGTCATCGAGGCGATATTTCCGTCCTTGTCGATAACCGATAGGTGCGTCGTGTGAGTCGCGATGTTGGAAGCGGTGTCGGCCAGGGCGATCTCGCGGTAGTCGAAGTAGTCTTTAATCCCTTTCATCACCGTTTCGAAGGCCTCCGGCGAGAAGGGGCGGGCCCGGTCGAGATTGTTGATGATCGCTTTTTTAAACAGCAGGTCGAGGGCGGCCCCCCCCGAACTGGGGAGGGGGGCGCTGATTATTTTGTAGGGCTCCCGCTGGAACTGATAGGGCTTTCGGAAATAAACCGGGTAGGAACGGAGATCCGCTTCCGTGATCAGGCCCCCCGATTTTTTCATGAAACGGGCGATTTTTTTTGCCAGGGAACCGGTGTAAAAGGAAGCGCTGTTCTTTCGAATCTCGTCCAGGGTTTCGGCCAAATCGGTCTGAACGATCTTTCCGTTCTTTTTCTCATAGGGGTCTGCATAGAGAGCCGTGAAGGCCGGATCATCCTTAAAAACCGGCGCCGTTTCCTTAAGCTTTTCTTCCAGTTTTTCCCTGATCGGAATCCCTTTTCGCGCCAGGTCGATGGCCGGATAGATCAGTTCATCCCACGCCTTCGATCCCCATTTCTTGTGGATTGTCCCCATCCCTTTGACAAAACCGGGAACGGCAACGGAGAGGATTCCCTTTGAAAGACGGGAGGGGTCTTTTCGGTAGAGGGCCTCGGAGGCCTTGATGGGGGCTGTCTCACGGTAGTCGACAAAGGAGAATTTCTTTGCCTTGGCGTCGTAATAAAGCAAAAACCCGCCCCCCCCGAGGCCCGAGTTGAACGGTTCAACGACCGAGAGGGCAAAGGCTGTGGCAATGGCGGCGTCGGCTGAATTCCCCCCTTTTTTGAGAATTTCAATTCCGACTCTGGTGGCCTCCGGATGGGCAGAGACAACCGCCGGCTGGTAGGCGTACGCAGGGAAAATTCCAAATCCCAAGCACCAAATCCCAAACAAACTGCAAATTTTAAAAATCCAAATGAAAAAAACGGGTTTGGTTTTTTGTTTTTTTGAAATTGGAGTTTCCTTGGAATTTGGAATTTGGCCCGCCATAGGCGAATTGGAATTTGACATATCCAGCTTCTTGCTTCCTGCCTCTTTTATGCTAAAAGACCCCCTATTAATGTCCGCCCTATCGGTCGTCAATGCGAAAAAAAACTACGGTCCCGTGCAGGCCCTGAAAGGGATCAGCCTGGAAGTCGGGAAGGGGGAGTTTTTCGGCTTGCTTGGCCCCAACGGCGCCGGCAAGACGACACTCATTCAGTCCATTGTGGGGCTCTGCCATCTGAATGAAGGGTCGATTTCCGTGTTTGGATCGGACGTTCGTCGCGATTATTTGAAGACGCATGCCGTGGTGGGTTTTTCGCCGCAGGATATGAACCTCGACCGCTTTTTTCCTATCCGTAAAATCCTGATGTTTCAGGCCGGGTTCTATGGCCTTAAGCGGCGCGAGCAAAAAGAAATCGTCGGCCGTCTTCTGGAACAATTCCGCCTGACCGAAAAGGCCGATGTCCCCTACTATCGCCTCTCCGGCGGGATGCAGAGGCGCCTCCTTGTGGCCAAGGCGATGGTCGGAAACCCACAGCTCTTGATCCTCGATGAGCCCACCGCCGGGATCGACGTGGAACAGAGGCACGAACTTTGGGAGTACCTTCGCCACTTAAACCGCGACGGGACGACCATCATTCTCACCACGCATTATATCGACGAGGCGGAGGCCCTTTGCCGGCGGATTGCCGTCATCCATCTGGGTGAAATCCGAGAGACAGGAAGCCCGGCCGAATTGATCGAGCAGTATTGTGAAAAACGGGTTTTTTTAAAGATCTCGAAGAAAATTCCGCTTAAGGATTTCAGTTCTCTGGGCTTTGATGTTTCAGTCAACGAGGATACCGTCATCGGAGAAGGGGCCAATGTCGGCGGGATGATCGAAAAATTTTTGGGCGTTCTGGCAAAACACCCTGACTGCCGGATTGTGGGTCTGCATGTGGAGCGGGGAACACTGGAGGATGTGTTTTTAAAGGTGACGGGGGCGCGGATTGAAGGGGCGGAAGATAAGGAAGTTTCTCCCCTTAAGGTAAGGGGAGGTCAGGAGGGGTTATAAAGGATGACTTGGATCGGATTCTATACATTAATCGAACGCGAATTCTACCGCTTCATGCGGCTTTCGCGGCAGACCATCCTGCCGCCGCTGATCACGACGGTCATGTTCATCCTCATCTTCGGCTATTCACTCGGGACGCGGATCAAGGAAATCTCCGGTTTTTCGTATATTATTTATATTCTCCCCGGCTTAATCCAGATGGCCGTAATCACCAACGCCTACGCCAATTCTTCCACCTCCCTCTACATGGCGCGCCTCGAGCGGTCGATCGAAAACATGCTGGTGGCGCCGCTCACCCATTTTCAGATGGTGACCGCCTATATGATCGGAGGCTTGTTACGCGGCATGGTCGTGGCGGGGGTGATTGCGGCGGTTTCCGCTTTTTTCATTGATTTTCCCTTTCACCACTGGGGGCTTATTTTTACCTCCATCTTTTTTACCTCCATCCTTTTTTCCGGTTTTGGCATCATCTCGGCCCTCTATGCCGAAAGCTGGGACAAAATCGCCATGTTCACGAATTTTGTCATTACCCCGTTTGTTTACCTCGGGGGTGTTTTTTATTCGATCAAAATGCTCCCCCCCTTTTGGCAAAAAATTTCGCTGGCAAACCCCATGTTCTATTGCGTCGATCTTGTCCGCTATTCGTTTTTGGGAGTTTCCGATGCCCCCGTGTGGATCGGATTGACGACGGTTATTTCCGCCGCTGTCATCCTCTACGGCGTCTGTATCTATCTCTTCTGGCGGGGATACAAGCTGGTGAATTAGGTTTTAAAATAATGTTCCAGCAAAATCCGTGTCGGTTGATTAAGGCGGAGTTTGAGGGCAGTACGCGGATTCACCCAAAAACCGCTTTCCGATTCGTCATTGAGCCTGAATTTCCGCGAATCGGTGTCGGCGTAAAAATTGATCAGCAGAAAATGCTGATGCGGTCTGTAGAATTCCCTTGAATCGATCGAATCCTGAACCATTGCAAAGCGGATCTTTTTGATTTTCATTCCGGTCTCCTCAAAAATCTCGCGCCGGAGCGCCTCCTCCATCGTTTCCCCCTTTTTGATCTTCCCTCCGGGAATACCGAATGTGTGGCTCCATTTGTGCGTCTGGACGAGAAAGATGTCACCGCGGTTGAAAATCAAGGCGCCGACGGTGGCGAGAGGAAATCCCCCCTGTCCCCCCTTTTTTCCGCCAAAGGCGGATCCGCCTGGGGAGGACAAAGGGGGGGAAGATGCGACTCCCCCCTTTGGCAAAGGGGGGTTGGGGGGGATTTTATTCAAAAATTTCCCCAAACTCCCGTGATCGTTCCAGACAAAATCGGGGGCCGCGGAGAGGAGATGGCGCGGTGTCTGATAGCCGCAAAGAAAGGCGGCGGATAAAACCCCCGCCTTTTTCGCCGCCGCGACATCGTGCTCCATGTCCCCGGCAAAGATCGTCCGGTCTTTTTTTAGTCCGAGGCGACGGCAGATATTGGGAAGCCGCTTCTCCTTGTCGCGGACGCTTCCGAAAATTCCGTCAAAGAAACGGTCGATTTTCAGATGACGGACCATTTTTTCCAAAAGGTCCTGTCGGACGGTTGAGCAGATAAAAAGCTTATATCCCATTCGATGCGCCCGTTTCAGATTCTCCCTCGCCTTCGGGAAAAGCCTCCCCCGTTCGATGTGGTGCATGAAGTGTTCAAAATAAAAATGGGTCACCGCATCCATGTCGGCGTTTTTGAGAAAATACCGGTAAAATTTCCAGGCGGGGAGGACAAAGTGTTCTTTGTAATCGTCGATCGAAACAAGTTTTCCACCGAAGGCTTTAAGCGTGGCGACGGTGGAATGATGCGAGATTTCAAAATCGTCAAAAAGGGTGCCGGACCAGTCGAAGATTATGTTTTGGAGATTCATCCGGAATATTCGGCATACAGATTCGGCGTCTCGTACAGGCGGACTTTTTTAAGGCGGCAATTCGGGGGAAAGGCGTTTTTCAGTTCCATAAAGGCCCAGACGGCAATCTATTCGGCCGTGGGGAGTTTTTACTGAAAAAAGGGGATGTCCTTGTTCAAAAATTTGTGGTCAATCCGGCTCATAATTTTTTCGCGAACAATCCGGTCGATCTCATAGCCGTTGATAATCATCCCGGTCTCGGCCGGGACATCTCCTTCCAGCGTCACTTCCAGTTTATACTGATGCCCGTGCAAATCGGCGCAGTGGCCGAAGGCGGCGCGATTCTTGGCGCTGTCCCAATCGGGCCGGTTAAGCTGGTGGGCGGCGCAAATGTCGTAGGAGGCGGTGAGGGATAGATGAGGTGATTTATTTTCCATTGCGAATGAGAGAAATAAATTCTTCACGCGTCGCCAGACGACGGAATCCGCCGAGCATGGCGGAGGTGATCATGCTTGATCCCCTTTTTTGCACCCCGCGCATCTGCATGCAAAGGTGCTCGGCCTCGATGATTACCGCCGTTCCTTTCGGTTTGAGGGTTTCTTGCAACGTATCGGCGATCTGCTGGGTCAGCCGCTCCTGCACCTGAAGCCGCCGCGCATAAATTTCCACCAGCCGCGCGATTTTTGAAAGGCCCACAATCCGGTTGTTGGGAATATAAGCCACATGGGCCCGGCCGAAGAAAGGGAGGAGGTGGTGCTCGCAGAGGCTGTAGAGGACGATGTCTTTCACGACGATCATCTCGTCGTGCTTTTCGTTGAAAATGGCGCTGTTGATGACGTCAAAAGGATCTTCTTCGTATCCTTTGGTCAGGAATTTAAGCGACTCGACGACGCGGGAGGGGGTTTTTAAAAGCCCCTCGCGGTCCGGATCTTCCCCCACGCCGCGCAAAAGAATGCGGAGGGTTTCCTCCATCTCGCGGCGCGCGGGCAGAGAAACCGGTTTAAAAGAGGTCGGCGTCCTATCTTCAACAAGGGCAATCGGTTGTGTCTTTAATGCCTTGGGCATCTTTTTTCCGGATAAGGGATTGAAGAGTCCTACCCAATTTGCTAGGGCGGTGTCAATGCGAACCGTCAGGCGCGACCATCTGCATCTCACCCTCGAGTACGACCACACCCTCGGTTTCTATCACTGGGAAAAAAAGCGGAAACAGAAGGTGATTGTCGATTTAAAGATCGAATTCGATGTAAAAAAAGCGGCAAAGAGCGATCACCTCAAAGACACTATCGACTACGATGTCGTTGACGCGCTGGTCTTGAATGTTCTGAAGCGGAAACACTACAATCTGATCGAAACAATCGCCGAGGAGGTGGCCCGCGAGATTCTCGCTCTTAAGGGAGTCCACGGGGTGGATGTCAGCGTGGACAAGCCTCTCGCCATCCCGCACGCGCGGAAGGTATCGGTTTCGATCTATCGGAAAAAGTAACAGTTCGCAAACAAAGAGAGTCCCTTTGTCTTCGCAATTTTCGTAAGCCGCTTAAGAGTTGACTTGTTTTGTCGGCAGATGTGGCTGGCGGGAACGAAAATTGCTCCGTCACAGGGCTCTCTTTGTTTGGCTGTTACAAATTTCAAATCCGCGACAAAAATTCCACCGCCAGGTAAACCACCGCCGTAAAAATTACGGCGACGTGAATCACCCCCTTCACGGAGGCCATCGGCCCCGGTTTTCCCTTGAGCGCGTTTATCTGCAGAAGCAGGGCGAGGAGGGCGATCACGATGCCGATCGGCCAGAAATTGACGGTTGAAAAATCACGGTCAAATCCCAAATGCCTCGCGGCCCCCATGAAAAAGAGCATGGGGAACGAAAAGACGACATTGGTCCGTGAGGCGCAGAGGGCGCGGGCCCCGCAGACAGCCGCCTTCTCAAGCGGCTTTCCCCCCGAGAGGACCTGGTTGGCCGATGCAATGACCGTTTTTTGGTTCGGCCAAATGACAAACCAGACATTAAACCACATCAGGGTGCCGAATCCGGCGCCGATCAAAATCAGGAGAAACCAGCTGGAGTGCCACGGCATGCCGGCATGAAGTGTTCCGGTCAGGATAAAAAGGCCGGAGAGAAAGGTGACCATGGCGCCCCACCGAAACCACCCGAGGGCCCTCGGGACCAGTTTTTGCGTGGCGATATTTTTCACCCCCGCCTCGATCTCCTTGAAAAATTCCCCCTGAATGAAGTTGAAGTAATACAAAAGTCCGATCCAGATGACGCCGAAAATAAAATGAATCCAGCGCAAGAGAAAAAGAATTCCATCCATATTGAATAAGGCCATTTTCATAGTATCCTCCATGGTTGCCGGGAGTTAAATTAACTCCTTCATCGTCCTTGTCGTCTCCGCTCCCACCTCGCTTTATCCTCCCTATTCGGTCGGCGCTCGGCGGGAACCCTCCTCCTTGGTAAGAAAAGCGGGGGTATCTTTGCCAAATTTCCGAATAATGTCAATCAGAGGGAGAGCCAGTCGTTTTCAACCGAATCCCGGCCTTTGTCCGCCGGCTCCTCAAAAATGCTGAAGGTATCGGCCAGATAGATGCCGAGGTCGGCATCCGCCCCGGAGCGGGAAGGGATAAAATCGGAGAGGAGGATAAAGGCAACGACGGCAGAGGCGGCGGCGGGGATGAGCCACTGAAGGGGGCCAAAAATACGCTCCAGTCCTGTCGGCCTTTCGTGAAGCTCGCGGATGACGCGGAAGATCCGTTCCCTCTCCCCCGGCTTTGGCGGAGGTGGATAAGGCTGGTTGGCCTTAAGAAAATAGGTCAGCTTCTCCACAGTTTTTGGATCAAGTTCGTTTGTCATAGCGGTATTCCTTTGGTTCGCAGGATTTCGGCCATCCTGCTCTTTGCATGAAAGAGACGCGACTTTACCGTTCCTTCCGGAACGTTCATGATCGCCGAAATTTCGGCAATCGTCACCCCCTCCATGATATTGAGCACCAAAACCTCCCGGTGCTCCCCGCTTAATTCGTTCAATCCTTCCCTC
>JACPFC010000021.1:7781-22900 GCA_016183175.1 Deltaproteobacteria bacterium | reverse complement strand
CGCGGAATAAATCCGTCGCTCGCTCACCAGCGAGCAAAGCGAGCGAGAGGGGGAGGCTCCATCCGGCTTTGCCGGTGGAGGGGGCGACGCGAGCCCCTGTGATAACCCGCGAGTTCCGACAAAACCGAAAGAAAACACTCAAGACTGAATTGTCGCTCTTCATACTCCCCGAAACAAAAACATTTTTACAAACCCCAGTATCGCCGCAATCCAGACCGGCGCCGGCTGATGGTAATAGGTGAAATTGGCAATCATCAGGAGATTGACAACGCTTAAACCGGCAAAAACCGCCATGCAGGCATAAAGGGCCACCCGCTGGGAATGGCGAGAGACGGTAATCCCCCAGACAATCAAAAAGGTCCAGAGTCCGTTGGCAAAATGAAAACAGACAGCCGTCGTGCCGGCCAGATAAAACCAGACCTTCCATGGCGTTTCGAACATCCGGACCATCCAGAGATATTCCATCGGCTGGCCGGTAAAAAGGGCGGTCCAGCGGGTGGCATAGACATGATAGCCAATAAAGACAAGGGCGAGCATCCCGGTAATCCGCTGGAGGGTGTAGCGGATATTCGCTTCAGAGCCGTAGCGGGTCACATTGCTTTTTCCCTGATAAAGGATGACAAAACCGTATCCGGCATGAAAGAGAATCGGCAAATAGACAAAGACGATTTCCAGGAATACCAGAAAGGGGATTTCGGAAAACGACTTGATGGCCCCGTTGTAGAGGGCAACTCCGTCGGGGGCCAACGATTTTGAATTGGTGTATGTATGAACCAGCAGAAAGGCGCCGATGGGGATGATGCCCGAAAGAGAATGAATGCGGCGCGCCAGAAAATGGGCGGGAAGTTTTCCGTTTTCCACGGGCGGAAGATACGGCGATTCGCCGCATTTTACAACTTGATTTCCTCGACTAATTTTTTGACGTGGCCGACCGACTCGTCGAAGAGCTTTTGCTCGTCTGCATTGAGTTTGACCTCGATCACACGTTCCACACCATTGGCGCCGATGACCGCCGGGACACCGACATAATAGCCGTTCACGCCGTATTCCCCTTCCAGAAAGGCGGCGCAGGCCAAAACCCGCTTTTGATCCTTCAAATAACTCTCCGCCATTTCAATGGCGCAAACCGCCGGGGAGAAAAAGGCGCTTCCGGTCTTCAAGAGCGCAACAACCTCACCTCCGGCCATCCGGGTCCGCTGGACAATCGCCTCGATTTTTTCTTTCGAAAGAAATTCGCTGATCGGCACCCCATTCACGGTGCAAAAGCGAATCAGCGGCACCATGTCGTCGCCATGCCCCCCCAGCACCAGCGCGGTCACATCCCTGACATTGATGCCAAGAGCCTCGGCAGTAAAGGCGCGGAAACGGGCGGAATCCAAGACTCCCGCCATTCCAACAACGCGGGACTTGGGAAAACCGGTGATTTTTTTCATCGTGTAGACCATCGCATCGAGAGGATTGGAGATCACAACAACAAAGGCCTTCGGGGCATGCTGTTTGATGCCGGTCGCCACCGATTTCATGATTTCGAGATTTTTGGCCAAAAGATCGTCGCGGCTCATCCCCGGTTTGCGGGCCAGTCCGGCGGTGACGATCACCACATCGGATCCCTCGATCTCTTTGTAGTCCTGCACCCCTTTGAGCCGGACGCCCGAGCCGATCACGGGAGCGGCCTCCCAGATATCGAGGCATTTCCCCTGCGGGAGCCCCTCAACAACATCGAACAGGACAACGTCGCCCAGTTCTTTCTGCGTGATCAACTGCGCCAAAACACCGCCGATGTTTCCGGCGCCGATCAGGGATATTTTTTTGCGCATAATTTTCTCCGTAGGGGCGTGATTTATCACGCCCGGACAATTGCGGGCGCAATAAATTGCGCCCCTACATATTCTTGATTATTTCCTTCCCAAATTCCGAACATTTCAACAATTTTGCCCCCTGCATCAATCGCTCAAAATCATACGTGACCGTCTTGTTGGAAATGGTTTTTTCAAGCGCCTTGACGATCAAATCGGCCGCCTCCTGCCACCCCATGAATTCCAGCATCATCACTCCGGAAAGAATCACCGAGCCGGGGTTGACTTTGTCAAGACCCGCGTACTTCGGGGCGGTGCCGTGGGTCGCCTCGAAAATGGCGCGGCCGGTGACATAGTTGATATTCCCGCCGGGGGCAATGCCGATGCCACCGACCTGCGCCGCCAGCGCATCGGAGATATAGTCGCCATTCAAGTTGAGGGTTGCAATCACATCATATTCATCCGGACGGGTGAGAATCTGCTGGAGGAACGCGTCGGCGATCACATCTTGAATGAGAATTTTTCCGGCGGGAACCTTCCCCTTGCATTCTTCCCACGAGACGGTTTGATCGCGGAACTCATCCCGCGCCAACTCGTAACCCCAATTCCGAAAGGCCCCTTCGGTGAACTTCATGATGTTCCCTTTATGGATAAAGGTCACGCTCCGCCGTTTGTGGGAGACGGCATACTTGATGGCCGCCCGCACCAGACGTTTTGTCCCCTCTTCGGAAACCGGCTTGATGCCGATGCCGGAGGTTTCGGGGAAACGGATTTTTTTCACCCCCAACTCCGTCTGCAACCAGCCGATCAGCTTTCGCGCCTCGGCCGATTTGGCGGCCCACTCGATCCCGGCATAAATGTCCTCCGTATTTTCGCGGAAGATGACCATGTTGATCTTTTCGGGGTTTTTCACCGGCGAGGGGGTCCCTTTGAAATAACGGACCGGGCGGAGGCAGACATAGAGATCGAGAATCTGGCGAAGGGCCACGTTCAGGCTTCGGACCCCTTCGCCGACCGGCGTGGTGAGCGGCCCTTTGATGGCGACAAGATACTCCTTGATCACATCGGTTGTTTCGTCCGGGAGAAAATTCGGGGGGCATTTGTCGCCGTAAACCTTTTTGGCCTTTTCCCCGGCGTAGACTTCAAACCAGTTTATTTTTCGTTTTCCGCCGTAGGCCTTCTTCACCGCCGCGTCGAAAACAATCACCGAGGCGTTCCAGATGTCGGGGCCGGTTCCGTCCCCTTCGATGAACGGGATGATCGGATCGTTGGGGACCTTGAGAATTCCTTTTTGGATGGTGATTTTTGAGCCTTGCTTTGGGGGATTCAAATGAGAAGAATAAGTCATAATGGCGAGAGGAGTAGCCGAGGGGAGCCAAAGGGGTCAAGTGAAATTTGGATCTTTGAAGCTACAACCGGACATTCTGAACTGAAATGAATCGTTTGCTCTCGTGAAAGCAAATACGGAATCGCTGGAAAAAACCGGTGCGTCCCAACAGGTTGAAACCGGAGCCAAGGCCTGGAGAAAAACATATTGGCGCCGAAAAACGGCAACCGGCAAACCAGACCGGCAATATGTGTCGGTAAACGGTAATTCGATCGCCATCTCCAACGGTTACGGGGATTTTTTCGCCCGCTTGATATTTGAGGCCGATAATAGCCGCCGAATGAACGTCAAAAATACTGAAATCGGCGCCTGAATCCACAAAAACTTCAAAACGGAAAACACGAGACGGCCCCATGAGCCTCACATCGACTATCGGCCCGTATTTTCCAGGTTCAATTTCTCGGTAGGGAAATCGCATGGAGAAGCATCGGGTATTGATTTGGAGTGGGAATATAAAACAATCCCACCTCTTTGTTCTGAGGGACTTTCTTTTCTATTTTTTTGAATGCGGCAAGCCGGGAGCGGCCAACGGCCAATACTTTACCGTCGACCACAGCGAGATAACGTCCGGGATATCGACGGATCCAGCGTGCCCACTGCAATTGGGCCAGCCGTTGCTTCTTTTTTATTCTCTGGGCCATTTTTTTTAGATTAACACTCTTTCAAACAAGCCGCAATGTCATTCACGCTCCAAAAATTTTGCGTTTCAGCCAAAGCACCGGATCGAAATACCGGTCCACCACCCGTTCTTTCAACGGAATAATCCCGTTGTCGGTGATATTGATATGTTCGGGACAAACTTCCGTACAACAACGGGTGATGTTGCACAAGCCCGAACCGAACTCTTTCCGGATGGCGGGGATCCGGTCGGCCGTATCGAGCGGGTTCATCTCGAGCTGGGCCAGAAAAATCATGAACCTCGGACCGACAAACTGATCTTTTCCGCCTTGATCGCGCAAAACGTGACAGACATCTTGGCAGAGAAAACATTCAATGCATTTTCTGAATTCCTGGGCCCGGTCGACATCCTCCTGCATCATCCGGTAATTCCCGTCCGGATCGCGCGGCTTCGGCTTGAACGGAACAATCTTCTCCTTTTGACGATAATTCCACGAAACATCGGTAACGAGATCTTTGATGACCGGAAAGGTCTTGAGCGGCTGGACTGTTATGGTTTCGTCGGAGCCAAAGATATTCATCCGCGTCATACAACTTAATTTCGGCTTGCCGTTTATCTCCATACTGCAGGAACCGCATTTGCCCGCCTTGCAGTTCCAGCGGCAGGCCAAATCGCCGGCCGATTCCGCCTGAATCTGGTGGATGGCATCGAGGACCACCATGCCCGGCGTGATTTCCGTTCGGTACTCGACAAAATCGCCGCCGCTTTTATCCCCGCGCCAGATGTTGAATTTTCGCTTCGCCATTGACGTTCATACGTGCATACGTTCATACGTTTAATACGTTCTTCCATTTTTAACGTACAAAACGTACGCACGTAAAAAACGTATGCACTCTAACCTCTTCCCGCCTCCAAATCTTCAATCTTCGCCGTCGCAATCTTTTTCAATTCCTCCGGCGGTTCGGCCCGTTCCACTTTTCTCACCTCCATACCGTCCGCCCCTTTTTTAATCACAATATTGACTTTCACCCATTCGTCCTGTTCCCCCGGATGATCCAGACGCGTATGCCCCCCACGGCTTTCCTGACGCATCAGAGCCGCGCGGGTTACCGCTTCGGATGAAATGAGGAGATTGCGCAAATCGAGCGCCTTGTGCCAACCGGCATTGTACTGGCTCGTCCCCTCGGCCTTCACCTGTGCGGCATCGACATTGATTCGTTCAAGCTCCCTGAGTGCAGTCGTTAATTCCTCTTGGGTCCGGACAATCCCCACATACCTCTGCATCGCCTTTTGCAGATCTTCATGAACCAGATAGGGGTTTGTCCCTTTTTCGCGGTTTAAAATTCCGGTCGCCCGTTTCATGATCGATAACACCTGTTCCTCCGAAATTTTGGGGGGCATTTTCATCGACCGGATCAGGCCTGTGGCCCCCAGACCGGCCAGCCTGCCAAAGACCACAAGGTCGGAGAGGGAATTTCCCCCAAGACGGTTGGCCCCATGCATCCCGGCGGAACACTCACCGCAGGCAAAGAGGCCGGGAACGGTGGTCTGCTGGGTATCAGGATCGACACGGATTCCCCCCATGAAGTAGTGGAGCGTGGGCCCGACCTCCATCGGCGTTTTTGTGATGTCGAGCTCCCCCAGTTCCATGAACTGATGGTACATGGAGGGGAGCTTCTTTTTGATGACCTCGGCCGGCAGGCGCGAGGCGATATCCAAAAAGACGCCGCCGTGGGGGGACCCGCGCCCCTCGTTGACCTCTTTTGTAATCGCGCGCGCCACCACGTCGCGCGTCAAAAGCTCCGGGGGGCGCCGTGCCGACTTATCCCCTTTAAGCCAGCAATCAGCCTCCTGCACCGTGTCGGCCGTTTCGGGGGCAAATTTGGGGGGAATATAGTTGAACATGAACCGCTCCCCCTTGTTGTTTTGCAAAATGCCGCCGTCGCCGCGAACCCCCTCGGTCACCAACAGCCCGCGAACGGAGGGAGGCCACACCATTCCGGTGGGATGAAACTGGGTGAACTCCATGTCCATCAACTCGGCCCCGGCCTCATACGCCATTCCGTAGCCGTCGCCCGAATATTCCCACGAGTTGGAGGTCACCTGCCACGCCTTGCCCGCGCCGCCGGTGGCAAAGATCACCGCCTTGGCTTTAAAAACCACAAAGCGGCCGGTTTCGCGGAAATAACCCACGAGCCCCGAAACGCGCCTGTCCGCCGAAGCCTTGGCGGAGGCGGAGTCACCCTCCTTCAACAGATCCAGCGCCGTGCATTCCATATAGACCTTTATCCCTTGATGAACGGCATAATCCTGAAGGGTACGGATGAGCTCCAGACCGGTCCGATCGCCGACATGCGCCAGACGCGGATACCGATGCCCGCCGAAGTTCCTCTGACTGATGAGCCCCTCTTTTGTCCGGTCAAAAACCGCCCCCCATTCTTCCAACTCCCGCACGCGGTCGGGCGCCTGCCTGGCGTGGAGTTCCGCCATCCGCCATTGGTTCAAAAATTTTCCGCCGCGCATCGTGTCGCGGAAGTGGATTTTCCAGTTGTCGCGCGCATCCACATTCCCCATCGCCGCCGCCATCCCCCCTTCGGCCATCACCGTGTGGGCCTTGCCCAAGAGGGATTTGCAGACAACCCCGGTCGAGAGGCCCTGCTTGGCGCACTCGATCGCCGCACGAAGTCCCGCCCCTCCGGCGCCAACGACGATCACGTCATGTTCGAATGTTTGAATTTCCCTGACGTTTACCATGTGCTGAAATCTTTCCAAATTCCCATCGACACCATCCGGACATAAAAATCGGAAAAACCGACCCAGAAAAGCGAGACCCAGGCAAACAGCATGTGCCGTTCATTCAGGAAAGTGACCCTCTTCCAGATGCCGTGCCGCATTTTGCTTACCCCATCACACGAAAAACAGTCGAGCCTGCCGCCGACGAGATGGCGCCACGAATGACAACCGAACGTATAGCAGGCCAGAAAAGTGGCGTTCAAAAGGAGAACGAGACTCCCGACACCGACGCCGAATTTTCCGTCACGGAAGAAGGATTGAAAGGCGTCGTAATAGAGGATCAAAATAAAAAGGAGGGCAAAGTAGAGGGCATAGCGGTGGAGGTTCTGAAACAAGAGCAGGAATGTCTCCCCTTTGTAATTTTTGCGCGGGAACGGACCGACGGCGCACCCGGGCGGCGTGCCGGCAAAGGAGCGATAGTAGGCCTTGCGGTAATAGTAGCAGGTAAACCGGAACGAGCCGGGAAAGGCCAGAATGAGAAAGGCCGGCGACTGCGGAATGAAGGCCGGCCACCAGCCGGGGTAGACCCCGAACCAGGCATGCGCCAGGGGCGCGGCACCGGGAACGTTCGGGTTAATGAACAAAAGCGGCGAATAAAACGGGGAAAGATACGATCCGTAAAAATAATGGTCCCCCTGAAAGGCGGCCCAGGTGGAATAGACAACAAAACCCGCGAGACCCAAAAAAGTTAAGACAGGCCCCACCCACCAGCGATCGGTGCGAAAGGTTTTTGCGAATCCGATGGAATGGCCACCAGTGGCGTGGCCACCCATGGAGGCGCTTGAGGACTGCATAGGGTGGGGCATGAAATAATCGACGGGGGAAACAGGGTCAAGGGAAAATTAGATGATTTGCGTCAGGTTAGGTGTTTAAACCTTTGACCGGGAAAAGCATTCTGCTAAAGTCAAACCAAAGCGAATCATCCGGCTTTGCCGGTGATTCGCGCGGGGTTTGGGGCCGTTTGAGGCCCGAAATAGATAAACGCGAGTAGCATCAACCGGGCCGAAAGGGCCCCAAATATAATGGAAAAAGTCGTTCATATTCTCAACGAATTGGAAAAAGAAGGGTTGATCACCGGCTATGCGCTTGGCGGAGCTGTTGCCTTCCTCTTTTATGCCGAACCGGTTTTAACCTACGATCTGGATGTTTTTGTCTTCCTTCCCCCCTCATCCGAAAAGCTGATGACCCTTTCGCCCATTTATGAATTCCTGAAAAAAAAGGGTTATGCCGCGCGCCAGGAACATATTTTGATCGAAGGGATTCCCGTGCAATTGATTCCCGCTTATAATACCTTGATCGAGGAGGCGGTAAAAAAGGCCCGGGCCGCCAAATACAAAAAGGTCCTCACGAAAGTCATTCGTCCGGAACATCTGCTGGCCATTGCCCTTCAAACAGGGAGGCTTAAGGATCAAGAGCGGGTTGTTCAACTGATTAAGCAGACAAGAATCGACGGAAACTTGCTGACCGGCATTCTGAAAAAACACAATCTGACGGCAAAATGGAATGAAGTGAAGAAAAAGGCAAAAATATGAGGCGCCGCTCGCCCCAACAGAAAATTTTCACACGGTTGCTCAAGAAAAAAAACGCCCGGCGTCTTTCTCTGGCCAAACTCCCCTTCGAACAAAAAATCGAGATTCTCCTTCAGCTCCAGAAAATGGCCGCTTCGGTTCGCCGCATGGCGGGGCGGCGAGGTCCCCCGGCGTGGAAGTAGCCAACGGTTTTCGCTCACGGCTTTATTCCATAACCCCGTTGGGGTTTTACTTAACCGGCTGTTCCTGCTCGGCGGACTGGTTCTTCCCAAAGAATATAAGCGTGTTAAAAATATTCATTTTTTTGACTTTTACAACGGTAGGTGTTGGTGCGGCTGATATCGCATCAATCGGTTGTGATGGCTCTCCTCCACACAACTGTGCAATTTGCTCCCCATCCAGCGAGGTATAGCGATCCGTTTCATAAGCGCAGTTTTGAACCGCCAAAGACTCTTCCCCGGTTTTCACTCCACCACATAACCGCGTAATCTGATCCCCATTGAGTGAGGTATAGCGATCCGTTTCATAAGCGCAGTTAGAAACTGCATTTGGATCAATGGATGTGTTGCCCATATTCTTTTTCCTTTCTCAAAAAAAATTATTTTATCTGTCACCCCGAGAACCGCTATCTGTACGTGTCATAGCAGACTCTTACTGTTATCGGCAATCGCCAAAAAAAGTTGCGTGGTTTTTTCAAAAAAAATGATTAAAATTGGCCAATAATTCCAGTGAGTTGAGACGGTCGGCGAATCAGACCAGTTTATGATAGTCAATTTTAAGCGCTTGGGCGATCTTTTTGGCGGAACTAAGTCCAATGGGTCGTTTTCCCTTNATGGGCGGTTGAGGAATGCCGGTTTCCCTTGAAAGTTGCTTGTGGGTCATATTCAACCGAAACCGATAACCGGTCAGCGCTCCGGATGGCGTGCCAACGAGAGGATCTTTTCTCTTCAGGGCCTCAATAACACCATCTGCCGCATCATATTCTCCCTCCTTGAGGGCATGCATGGTCCGCTTAAGCGACTTCTGAATTTTTTGAATCAAATGACGGTTCAATTTCAGCAGGGGATAAACGCTGACCATCCCCAGATCGGTACTCACCGTAATTTTTTTCATAACCGCCTCCCCTCAATAAGGCACATCCTTCTTGTGCCCGACGTAGAGGACCTCGACCGTCCATTTCACCTGCATAAATTATTATACCATTAATGGTATATTGTCAAGAGCAATATCGTATCGAAAATTTACTGCCCGCACTTTACGAGACCGGCAGGCCCAGCAAAGCCCGGCGGACGCGCTCCAGCGCCACCGATGAGGCGATCAGCTTGAACCACTCGCGGTTGACCGGAAAGAAAAACTTCTTCTCCCAGTTGCCGGAATGATTGACCAGCGCCACATGAAAGGTCCCGACCGGCTTGTCGGTGGTCCCTCCCGCGGGCCCCGCAATGCCGGTAATGGAAACCGCATAATCGGCCTTCGTCACCCGGCGGACTCCCTGGGCCATTTCAATGGCGCATTGGGAGCTGACTGCGCCATGTTTTTTAAGCGTGTCAGGCGAAACGCCGAGAACCGCCGTCTTGGATTCGTTGCTGTAGCTCACGACCCCGCCCAGAAAATATTTGCTCGCCCCCGGCACATTGGTGATCCGGTGTGCCGCCAATCCGCCGGTGCACGACTCCGCCACCGCCAGTGTCTGTTTCTTTTTTGCCAACAGCGCCCCGACAACCCCCTCGAGCGTGTCGTCTCCCTCGCCGTAAATATATTTTCCGATCCGGTCCCGAATTTTCGCCTCCACATCATGGAGCCTCTTTCTGGCCTGGTCTCCGTTTTTATCCCAGGCCGAAAGTTTGATGAACGTTTCGGGAAAATGGGCCCTGAAGCCTATCCGGACATTCTCGATATCAACGCGATTCACATACATATCCTTGAGCGCCGCATCCAATGCGGCCTCGGCGGTGCCGAAGCATTTGAGCATTTTGCTTTCAAAGACTAGCGCCTTTTTCCGCGCGGCGATAATTTCGGGGAGAATAAAATCGTGGAAGAGCTGTTTTAATTCCTTGGGGACCCCCGGCATGAAATAGAATTGCGTCTTTTTGAACTTGACGCCGATCCCCGGGGCGGTGCCCACCCGATTGTGAAACGTTTTGGCCCCTTGCGGCACATAGGCCTGTTTTTTGCTGTTTTCGGCAAGAGGCCGCCCCCATTGTTTGAAGAGATTTTCCAGATAGTGGACATATGCCGAGTCGATAACCAGTTTCTTCTTGAACGCCTTGGCCGCCACCTCGATGGTAAAATCGTCGGAGGTCGGCCCCAGGCCGCCGGAGACCAAAACCAGCTCGGCGCGGGTCGCTGAATGCAAAAGGGCCTCCCTGATTTTTGCCGCGTCGTCGCGGACGGCGGTGTGGTAGGCAACTTCAATTCCTTTCAGCCAGAGCTGGTCGGCGAGATACGCGGTATTGGTATCCACCACGTTTCCGGAAAGAATTTCGTCGCCAATGGTAATAATTTCGGTAGTCATAAGGCTTGGGCCCCGGCAATATTTTTTGTTACGTAATTTTGCAAGTCAGCTGACGCCTGTTTGTTCGGTTCGTGCCCCGCGGACGGGGAACAAAATTACTCCATAAAAAATATTGCCGGGGCCTTGATCGTGTAACAATTCAGTCTCGAGTGGATGCCTTGAGGTTCCATCGGCTGCTTGAGCGAACCTTAATGCAATATCGCCAACCGGAACAAGCTGAGCCCCTACCAACAGCTAGAGTGGCGATTAAATAGACCGCGAGTTCCGATGGAACCGAAAGTAGACACCGAGATTGAATTGCTAAGACCGTGTAACAGAAAACATTGACAGTCCGCAACAGAAGAAATAGAAACGGCTACGGCTATGCGCACAAATTTATTCAGACTGAATGCTCAAACGGTTATTTCCGATACCTTTAATCCTGAAGCGGAGATTATGCTTGCGCAGGGTGATACACTTGAAACGTTGCTGGGAATGCCCGATGGTTGTGTCAAACTGGTGATTTCTTCTCCGCCGTACAACATCGGAAAGGAGTACGAAGCCCGCGAAGAACTGTGTCATTACCTGGATTCACTTCGTCCTATTCTGACTGAATTGACCAGAGTTCTGGCTATGGGCGGTTCGTTGTGCTGGCAGGTTGGCAACTATGTCGAACACAGTGAGGTATTCCCGTTGGACGCTTTCTTTTACCCGATCTTCAAAGATCTCGGTCTACAGCTGCGCAACCGTATTGTATGGCATTTCGAGCATGGTTTGCACTGTTCCGTAAGATTTTCAGGAAGATACGAGACGCTTCTTTGGTTCACGAAGGGAGAGGACTACACGTTCAATCTTGATTCGATTCGTGTTCCCTCCAAGTATCCTGGTAAAACAAATTTCCGGCCGGGCTCCAATTACGGCAAACCAAGCGGAAATCCGCTTGGCAAAAATCCCGGCGATGTATGGAAACTGATGTTACGGGAATGGGAAATAGGGCTTTGGAATATTCCAAATGTGAAAGCCAACCATCCTGAAAAGACAATCCATCCATGTCAATTTCCGATAGAACTGGTTGAACGTTGTGTGTTGGCCTTTACCAATGAGGGAGACCTGGTTTTGGATCCATTCAGCGGGGTGGCTTCAGCCATCCTTGCGGCCCTGCGGCATAATCGACGCGCAATGGGTATTGACAAGGAGGCGGCCTATATTGAAGAAGCGAAAAAGCGTGTTCAGCAACTACACGATGGCACACTCCCTTATCGACCACTTGGCAAACCGGTGTTTCAGCCCACTGGGAGGGAAAAGGTTGCCCAAATTCCGATGGAATGGATGCGGAACCAGGGTGACAAATGAAGGTCGCCGGACTCTATTCCTTCAATGACGGTGAAAAGGTTGTCCGGAGCAAGTATGCCGATTTGCTAAAAGAGGTTGAGGCGACAATTTCAAGCATTAATGCCTCAAAGTGCAAAACGAAGAAAAGTAAGGAAGTTACCATGCCGGGACAGATTCTCTATTCCCCGGTAAAGTTGAATGAGCAGTTTAAGCGGCAGTTTCGTGGATGGAAACCAGTTCGCATACCCTGCGATTACCCAACCCGTTTTTACGCCGACGGCTACGCCCCAAAGAAACTACACAAGGGTGCTTTCCGCGAAATGGACTTTGTAAAGCGCAAACTCGGTCTGGAAGTACAGTTTGGGAAATACTCGTTTATGGTCTACAACGTTGCCGCCAAGATGACCATTTTCAGCAATCTTGGTCACATCGACACCGGTATTGAGATCGTACCGGTTAAAGCTCTGGCCGACGAAATGAGTAGCGGCGTGAGCTACTTTGAACAGTTTGTATGGGATCTCGAAAAGCGTGGCGTGTCCAACATTGACATTCCGGTGCTGATCCTCGGCATCGACGCTTGAATTTAGGGCGCCACCGGCCTCACTGGAGAACAAAATTCATATGAATCAAGCACAACCGAAAAGCAAACACATCTATTGGCATCATGGAAAACTTAACGCGGCCGATCGCGAAAAAAATCTGGGACAAAAAGGGGCGGTGGTCTGGTTTACCGGCCTGTCGGGTTCCGGAAAATCGACCGTGGCCCGCGAGGTGGAACTGGCGCTGGTGGAAAACGGCAAAAATGCCTCCGTTTTGGACGGCGACAACATCCGCCATGGCTTGAACAAAAACCTCGGTTTTTCTCCGGACGACCGGAAAGAAAACATCCGCCGAATCGGCGAGGTGGCGAAGTTGTTTTGCGAGGCCAATGTGATCGCCCTCACCGCCTTTATCTCCCCCTATAAAGAAGACCGCAATGTCGCCCGCGCGCTGGTTCCGCAGGGGCAATTTTTCGAGATCCACTGCGAGGCCTCACTGGAAGTCTGTGAAAAAAGGGACACAAAGGGGCTCTACAAAAAGGCGCGCGAAGGATTGATCCCCGAGTTTACCGGCATCTCCGCCCCCTACGAGGCCCCGACGAGCCCGGAACTCGTTCTGCACACCGAAAAAGAAACTCTCGAAGAAAGCACCCGCCGGGTCCTTGATTTACTCCAGAAAAACGGGATAATCTAAAATATAAATGAAAACCCCTCCTGTTAACGAGGCGTTGGTTTCCGACGTGGACAAAATCGTCGATCCGCAGGAACTGATTGGCGAGATTTTCAAACGGTTTGGAAAGCGCGCCGCCATCGGCACGAGCGGCCAGTTGACCGGGACGGTGATGGTGGATCTGGCCGTCAAGGCAGGTGTCAAACCGCGCGTCTTTACCATCGACACCCTTCGCCTCTTCAAGGAAACCTATGAACTCTTCGATGCCATTGAAAAAAAATATGCGATCAGGGTGGAACGGATCAAGCCCGACCCCGCCAAAATCACCGCGATGGTGAAAGAGCACGGGGAATACCTTTTTTTCGACAGCAAAAAAAAGCAGGAGTTGTGCTGTCATCTGCGGAAGGTGGAACCCAACGACGAGGTGTTGAAAAGCGTGGATGTCTGGCTGACCGGATTGCGCGTCGACCAATCCGCCTCCCGCGCCAGGACCAGGCGCTTTGAGATCATGGCCCATCCGCAGGACAAGCATCCGATTCTGAAAGTCGCCCCGCTGGTGGATTGGACGGAGGAGAAATTACGGGACTACGCCGCAAAAAACGGCGTCCCGGTCCACAAACTGCTCGAATGGAAAAAGGACGGCTGGTATTACGAATCGCTCGGCTGTGTGATTTGTACCACTCCTATTGGACCTAATGAACCCCGCCGGGCCGGTCGATGGCGCTGGTTTAACGCCGTGGATGCCGACAAGGAATGCGGCCTGCACACCGAACGGAAACATGAGGATGAGGTGTAGGGCCTACGCCGAATCCGGCCGCGAGGGGATTGAATCTTCCGGCACGCGGATGAAAAGAAGCCCCAGAGCCGCCTCGGCTGTTTGCGCGGCGGTTGAAACGGCCGGCGCCAGAAAGTTCCGTACCCCTTGAAGGGCCGCGCTCGACGCCATCCCCGCGACGATGATCGCCTCTGGAAGATCCTCGGGTTCGAGGGTCACCTGCCGCGACCACCACTGCCAGGCATCGATGGAAAAAAAGCTTTGAGGCTCGCCGCCCTTTTTCGACGAATCTGCACCGGTACCACCAGTTCTCCAACGGCTGGTGGCGGAAAAGTAGAAGGAAGTCAGACGAGTACAGTTTCCTTGAGCAAGCCAGGATGAATAGTCGTTCCCCATCCTTGTCAAAACTTCACTCCTAGTCTCAATGGGCCACCCGGGCCCGAACCGGCTAGACTTAGTTCTATAAGGGGATCCCTTTACCCTTGCAAAGGCGGGATATGGCAAATCTTGTCGAAGCCTCGCATCCCACCGCCGAAGGTTTTGCCTAAGTGCCTTTCCTGTATCAGACGTACCGGCCTGTTTTGGGCACTTTTCACGGTATATGCCTGAAAGTAACCTCTCTATCTCTGGATCTAAACGATCCGGAAATGCTCTCTCAGTTGTTGGCCATTTCTCTTGGTGGCGCTGAAGATAACCATCACCACCCGGAGACTCATATTCTTCTATGACACGTAATGCATTTAGAAGAACCTGAGCTTTTATAGGATCCATAGACCCTCCTTAATTACCCCTTTTCATTTGTGTTCTAGAAGTGATTTTCCGACTCCCTTTCGCCCCCTTTTTGGCCACAAGCTGGTCTACTTACCCCCCCCCCCAGAAATGTCAAAGGGAAAATAACAGAGGAAAAGACTATTGACAGTTTTTCTAAAATAGAATATTCTATTTTAGAATTAAATATGTTACTAGATTCCAATAAGTTACAAAAAGAAGGGGTTAAAACCTTTTTGGCGACTCGTTTACGCGAGGGGCGGAAGAATAAGACCCAGGAAGAGGTCGCCAGAGGGGTGGGGATTTCTCAACCTGTCCTGTCCAAGATGGAACAGGGGTCCAGAGAACTGCGCGTTTCGGAATTGAAAAAACTGGCCGATTTTTACCGGCAACCGATCTCTTTTTTCTTTGAGGCGG